>NZ_LOPV01000716.1 GCF_001469865.1 Haloferax profundi | reverse complement strand
CCTGAGGTTTCGAGCAGTGCGTCCTGCGCTCGCTCGAACGCGGCCAACGTGTCGCGCTCGCGTGAAGCAGGTGTCTCGACGTCGCTTCTTGTTGCCGCCATTGCCCCACACTCCGACACCCGACTCGACCCTCCTGTGGTGTCGCGTCGGTGAGTCACTGGAGGTTGGTCGTGAACAGTGTTAACACTCACCATATACCGTCGAACGCCCCGTCCGACCACCGAACCTGTGGATTGGTGGACAGAACTGTGGGGTGAAGGTGGTGTCCCGCACCGACGTCCCTCGGGACAGAAGGGAGAGTTTCAAGCGTCCCCGGTCCTGACCGTCCATCGATGGAACCGTTGCGGACAGACGAGGTCGCCACGCGCCTCGTCAGCAGGTCGGTCCGACTGTCGTTGCCGCCAGTGACGGCGTCTCTCGCGGCGGTAGGTCGCCCACGAACGCTGTGGACTGCCCCCGACGAACCAACCGTCGTCGGTGGCGGCGCGGCCGTGACCGTCGAGGCAGACGGTGCTGACCGCCTCACACAGGTTCGTGAGTCGGCGTCAGCCCTCCTCGACGGGGCAGACGTGGACGGCCCTGCTGCTGCGCGCCCCCGATTTTTCGGTGGTCTCGCCTTCCACGAGGAAGCGACTGGTCGCGACCCGTGGGCAGACTTCCCGGCGGCACGGTTCGTCGTCCCCGAGGTCCAACTCGTCTTCGACGACGACGCGGCGTGGCTGACCGTCAACGCAGTGGGCTCCGACCCCGAAACGGTCGAAGACACACTCGCAGCGGTTCGAACGACGCTCGCCGACCTCGACGACTCCCCGCCGGAGTCACCGCCGGGCGTCTCGAAGCGCCACCGCACCACTTCGGTCGACGCGTGGCGCGAGAGCGTCGATGCCGCCGTCTCTCGCATCCGCGCGGGTGAGTTACGAAAGGTGGTCCTCGCGCAAGCGCTGGAAGTCGAACTCGACCGCCCCGCGTCGGTGCCTGACCTCCTCGCCCGCCTCGGTGAGACGTATCCCGAGTGTCACCGATTCCTCGTCGAACCCGCCATGGGTGCGAGTTTCCTCGGTGCGACGCCCGAACGACTCGTCTCGCTTCGTGGCCGAGAAGTCGAAACCGGCGCACTCGCCGGGACGACCGGCCGCGGCGACACCGACGACGAAGACGAGTGGTTGGCGAACGAACTCCTCGCGAGCGAGAAAGACAACCACGAACACGAACTCGTCGCGGAGACGATTCGAGAACAACTGGACTCGCTTTCGGCCGAGATTCGCGTCGGCGAACGCGGGATTCGAAAACTCGCCACCGTCCAGCACCTCTGGACCCCAATCGACGCCACGCTCGAACGCGACGAACACGTTCTCTCGCTCGTCGATGCGCTCCACCCGACGCCCGCCGTGGGGGGCTTACCGCCCGAAGCGGCCCTCGACGTCATCCGCGACACGGAACCGTTCGACCGCGGATGGTACGCCGCGCCCGTCGGGTGGTTCGACGCCGACGGCGACGGCAGTTTCGCGGTGGCTATCCGTTCGGCGACCGTCGAAGACACGATGGCGACGCTCTTCGCCGGCGTCGGACTCGTCGCCGACTCCGACCCCGACGCCGAGTGGGACGAGGTACAACTGAAGTACCGCCCCATCCTCGACGAACTCGAACGCGACGACTGACCGACTGTCTCGCCTCCGAGCACTGTCTTCTGACTACTCCACGCACACGACGACCTGCGACGAAACGAGATGACACACCCGAATCGTAACACCCTCTGGGCACGGACCTTCGTTGACGAACTGGCACGCACCGACATCGACGCGGTGTGCATCGCACCCGGCAGTCGCTCGACGCCGCTCACAGAAGCGTTCGACCGGCACGACGATATCGAGACGTTCTCGCTCCTCGACGAACGCTCCGCCGCGTACTTCGCACTCGGACGTGCCCGCCGCACCGGCACGGTCACACCAATCGTCTGCACGTCTGGAACCGCCGCAGCGAACTTCCACCCTGCTGTCATCGAGGCGTCGCAGGCACGCGTTCCGATGCTCGTCCTCACCGCCGACCGACCGCCGGAAATCCGCGACAGCGGTGCCAACCAGACCGTCGACCAAGAGAAACTCTACGGCGACGCCGTCCGCTGGTACAAAGACATGCCCGAACCGGAGGCGACCGACCGGAAACTCCGGAGCCTTCGCACCACCGCTGCACGGGCCGTCTCCGAAGCGACCGGCGTCGACGCTGGCCCGGTCCACCTCAACTTCCCCTTCCGGAAACCACTCGAACCGACGCACGTCGAAGGCGACGTACCGACCGACCTCGACAGCGTCGCACTCGACGGGAGAGAGGGTGCCACGCCTTACGTCCGAACGACCAAGGGTGCACCCGAACTCTCCGAAGACCACCTCCGAAAACTCGCCGACGACCTCTCTGTGGACCGTGGCCTCATCGTCGCCGGTCCGGCCGACCCGCCGGGGTTCAACACCGAGGCCATCGCGGCGTTCGCACACGCCACTGGGTTCCCAATCGTCGCCGACCCACTCTCGGGACTCCGATTTGGCGGCCACACACGAACCACGACGGTCCTCGGTGGGTACGACGCCTACCTCGACGACCGAGTCACCGCCGACTGGCCAGACCCCGAAGTCGTCGTCCGAATCGGTGCGTCACCGACCTCCAAGCCACTTCGGAAGTACCTCGCACGAACCGATGCCCGGCAGTATCTCGTGGACCCGACGGGCGGGTGGCGTGAAGCCGAATTCACTGCGACAGACCTCGTCGAGGCCGAACCGTCGGTCCTTGCGTGGCGACTCTCGCAACTCGTCCGCAACCGACCCGACACCGAGTGGAATCAGTTGTGGACGGACGCAGAGGCAGCGCACTGGGACGCCGTCGACGACGAGACTGCGGCGTTCGAAGGCCGACTCGCCGCCGACGTCGCCGAACTCGCACCCGAACCCTCGACCATCTTCGTCTCGAACTCGATGCCCGTCCGCGAACTCGACAGGTTCGCTCGCCCCTCGACGAAATCACGGACTGTCCTCGGGAACCGCGGGGCGTCCGGTATCGACGGTATCGTCTCGTCTGCCCTCGGGGCCGGGTCGGCAGTGACGGACCACCTGACGCTTCTGACCGGTGACCTCGCGTACTTCCACGACATGAACGGTCTCCTCTCACTCGGCCGTCTCGGCGTCGATGCGACCATCGTCCTCGTGAACAACGACGGCGGCGGCATCTTCCACATGCTCCCAATCGAGGACTACGAACCACCGTTCACCGACCAGTTCAAGACGCCGCACGGCCTCGACTTTGCGGCCACCGAAGACCTGTACGACCTCTCGTTCGCCTCCGTCGAGGTGGACGACTTCCGCGATGCCTACGCCGAGTCTGTCGCGTCCGACGGCACCGACGTCATCGAGGTCAGAACCGACGCTGAGTCTTCACACCGCGTCCGCGACGACATCCGTGAACGCGTCGTGGACCAGTTGTCCGACTGACTTTTCCCCCACGAATTCGATGGGGGGCCTATGTCCTCCAATCTCCGCCGCCAGTACGAAGTGAGCGTGTACGTGGTCGCCGCACTCGTCGGCCTCGCCGTGTTCGGTTACGGCGTGGTCGTCGTTCTCGACCCGACGACTGGTGTCTTCGCCGGGGTGACTGCCTCCCTCGGTGTGCTCCTCCTCTCGGACGTCGCCGAACGTGGCTATCCACGCGCACTTGGTCGCCGAGGAACACTCGCCGTCGTCGCCGGTGTCGTCGTGTTTCTGGTGCTGTGGGTCGTGACTCAGCGACCGCTTCGGGGCCTCGCACTCGCGCCACT
Source organism: Haloferax profundi (assembly GCF_001469865.1). GTDB lineage: Archaea > Halobacteriota > Halobacteria > Halobacteriales > Haloferacaceae > Haloferax > Haloferax profundi. The sequence continues at coordinate 35,895 of NZ_LOPV01000716.1, read as the reverse complement.
CGTTGCCGTCCTCGTGTGGGGTCTCGCTCGGTTCCGCGAACACGGCTATCCAGAGTCGATGGGGCGCCGGCGGTCACTTGCGACGGGAGTCCTCTCCGGTGGCCTCGTCACCTACGGGTCGCTCTCGGGAGCGACAGGGTTTCTCGTGGGGATTTGCGCAGCGATTCTCGTCGCTATCGCCTCGTGGGTGACGAGTCCGCGCAGACCGGTGGTAGGTGGGTCAGCCAGTAAGTGATGCGGCCTGGTTACGACGGCTGACGGACGACGAAGTACGCCGACACTCGGTAGAGGAGGACGTCCACGAGGACGAAGACGCTACCGACGAGTGCCCCGACGAGGGCGGCAATCCCGCCGCCTAAGAGGGTGATGAGTGCGAATGGGAGTACGCCGTCCAACCGAACGGTCCACGCCATCGAGACGAGGTTGACGAGTGCCACGGTGAGTATCGTCCCGACCAGAAATCCCGCGCCGATGAGTGCCCCTGCAATCGCGCCTCGAACCAGGAGTGAACGGAGTTCTCCCGTCTGTCCCCTGTCGAGACCACCCGCTGCCAGCGCCCAGCGAGTCGCGAGTATCGTGAGAACCCACAGATACCCGAATATCAGCACCCCTTCGAGCGTGCCGAACCCGCGAAAGAGACTGGCCAGCGACCCACTCAGGTGCCCGGCGAGTACCCCCAGAAGCGAGAGGAGGACGACGTTGAACGTCGAAACTCCCCAGACTTCGAGTCGGTTGACCTCACCCATGGGCGAGTACCTCCGCCAGTGCGACGACGAGGACCAGCGTCACTGACGTCGACGAGTAGAACTGTCTGAACCGGTCTTCACCGACTCTCGCGACTCCTCTGCGGCGTGTGGTGAGCACGGCCAACGTTCGGACGAACGACCCCACGACGAACACCGTGACGACGCCGAGTTTCGCCGTCAAGAGAGTCCCCCAGCGAGTGGTGGGTCCGGGCGGACCGAGCGACCCGAGGTTTCCCACGCCGGTGACGACCATCACCGCCATCGTCCCCCAGAATAGCCACTCGTAGTGAGTGGCGAATCGAACGGTGTCGTAGCCGACACCGACGGTCCGAATCGCGTTCCACACGAAGACCGACCCACCGACGAGGAGTGTCACCCCCACGACGTGGACGAATCGGACGACGAGGGCCGAAAGTGAGGACATTCGATTGACATATTCGATGGACGAGTACAATACGGTTTGGTCGAATACGACACCACGCTCGTCTCGTTCGTCGAGTCGGCCGCGCAAGCGAATCTTTTTGCGCCGCCCGCGCCGCCTCTCGATATGGTCTCGGAGATTTTCGACCCCGACCGCTGGGAACCGGTCGACGGGTCAGACGAGTTCGACGACATCACCTACCACCGCGCCGTCGATGTACCGGCGGTCCGCATCGCCTTCGACCGGCCGGAGGTTCGAAACGCCTTCCGCCCGGGGACGGTAGACGAACTCTACGCCGCACTCGACCACGCCCGCAAACAGGCCGACGTCGGCTGTGTCCTCTTGACTGGCAATGGCCCATCGGAGAAAGACGGTGGCTGGGCGTTCTGTTCCGGCGGCGACCAATCCGTTCGTGGTGGGTCGGGCTACGAGTACCGCGACGACGACGAAGCAGACGTGTCCGACGACCCACTCGTCCGCGAGGCGAAAGCCGGGCGACTGCACATCCTCGAAGTCCAGCGACTCATCCGTTTCATGCCGAAACCCGTCGTCGCCGTGGTTCCGGGATGGGCGGTCGGCGGCGGTCACTCCCTCCACGTCGTCTGCGACATGACGCTCGCGTCGGAAGAACACGCGAAGTTCCTCCAGACGGACCCCGACGTGGCCTCGTTCGACGGCGGATTTGGCTCTGCGTACCTCGCCAAACAGGTCGGCCAGAAGAAGGCCCGTGAGGTGTTCTTCATGGGGAAGACCTACTCTGCCGAGGAAGCAGTCGACATGGGCATGGCGAACGAAGCGATTCCCCACGCGGAGTTAGAAGACGTCGCACTGGAGTGGGCCGACGAGATGACGAAGAAGTCGCCGACGGCGATGCGCATGCTCAAGTTCGCCTTCAACATGACCGACGACGGACTGGTGGGCCAGCAGGTGTTCGCCGGCGAGGCAACCCGACTCGGCTACATGACCGACGAGGCTCAGGAAGGCCGTGACGCGTTTTTGGAGAAGCGCGAACCGCGGTTCCGCGACTACCCCTGGCACTACTAGACTCCGTTCGAGGGACTCGTACCCCGCTTTGCGGCTCTCTCCCCCGACGGACTCCCTCACTCGACCAGTTCGAACGTCTCGACCACGGCAATCTCGTCGGCCGCGTGGCCGACCTGCACTTCGAACTCGCCGGGTTCCGCGGCGTACTCCTCGTCGGCCGTCCAGAACGCGAGGTCGGCCGCCGTGAGTTCGAACGAGACGGTTCTCGACTCACCGGCGTCGAGGTCGACGTTCTCGAAGCGAACCAGCTCTCTGACCGGCCGTGCCCGGCTACCGACTCGGTCACTGAGGTACACCTGAACGACCTCGGTCCCGGCCCGGTCGCCGACGTTCTCGAGAGTCACGTCGACTGAGAGTGGCTCCGCGGCGGTAATCGCCGCGGCACCCAGCGACACGTCGGTGTACGCGAAGTCCGTGTAGCTCTCGCCGTGGCCGAACGCGTACAGCGGTTCGTTCGGGATGTCGAGATACCGCGAGACGTACTTCTCTCCGTGGTCTGCCGGCGGCGTCGTCAGGTCCACGCCGGCGTCCTCGGCGGGGCGTCCGGTTTTCAGGTGGTTGTAGTAGACGGGTATCTGCCCCTCTGTGACGGGGAAGGTCATCGGGAGTCGCCCCGACGGGTTGTGCGCCCCGAGAAGTACGTCGCTGATAGCGGGCCCCGCCTCGACACCGGGGAACCAGGCCTCGAGGAGCGCAGGGACGTGCTCGGTCTCCCAGTCTATCGCCAGCGGTCGCCCGTTGAACAGCACGGCGGCGACGGGCGTCCCCGTCTCGACGAGCGCTTCGAGCAGTGCGCGCTGGTCGCCGGGCAGGTCGATGTGTGCGCGACTCGCCGCCTCGCCGCTTTGGTCGTACCGCTCGCCGACGGCGACGACGGCGACGTCTGCAGATTCGACGGTTTCGACTGCGGCCTCGAGTTGCTCGTCGCTGACGGTGCCGTCAGGGTCACACCCCTCGACGTACGTCAGGGTCTCGAGGCGGTCCGTAAGCGACGCCTTGAGCGTCGTCACGTCGTCTGGTTCGCCTTCGGCCCGCCAAGCCCCGAGCATATCCGTGGCGCTGTCTGCGAGTCCGCCGACGAGCGCGACGTCTTCGTCACCGTCCAGTGGCAACACTGCGCCCTCGTTTTTCAACAGCACCAGCGACTCGCGGGCGACGTCGCGGGCGGCCTCGCGGTGCTCGTCGGTGAGGACCCGTCGTGACTGCCGGTCCGCGTCGAAGTATCGGTAGGGGTCTTCGAATAGGCCCAGTGCGCCTTTGACGGTCAGCACCCGACGGACCGCCTCGTCGACGAGCGACTCGTCTACGACGCCGTCTTCGACGAGTTCGACCAGCTCGGTCGCGTAGGCACCACTGACCATGTCGACGTCGGACCCGGCCTCGAGACACGCCCGTGCGACCTCGCGGAGGTCACTGGCGACGCCGTGTTCGACGAGTTCACCGAACGAGTTCCAGTCGGACACGACGACGTCCTCGAAGCCGAGTTCGCCGCGGAGAATCACGTCGACGAGTTCCTCGTTGCTGCTGGCAGGGACGCGCTCGTAGAGGTTGAAGGCGTTCATCACGCTGCCGACGCCCGCTTCCAGACAGGCTTCGAACGGTGGGAGGTGGACCTCACGGAGGTTCGTCTCGGAGATGTCGACGGTGTTGTACTCGCGGCCTGCCTCGGACGCACCGTATCCGACGTAGTGCTTCGCGCACGCCAGGATACTGTCGTCGGCAGCCAGGTCGTCACCCTGGAAGCCGCGGACGCGTGCCATCGAAATCTCACTGGAGAGGTACGGGTCTTCGCCCGCCGCCTCCATGACGCGGCCCCAGCGCGGGTCACGGCCGACGTCGACCGATGGTGCGAACGTCCAGTGGACGCCGCTGGCAGCAGCCTCAGTTGCAGCGACCCGAGCCGACAGCTCCGCCATCTCCGGGCTCCACGAGGCCGCTTCGCCGAGCGGAATCGGGAAAATCGTCCGGTAGCCGTGGATGACGTCCAGCGCCAACAGGAGCGGGACGCCGTGGTCGGACTCCTCGACCGCGAGCGTCTGAAGCCTCCGGGCTTCGTCGAGGTCTGCAGCGTTGAGAACCGAGCCGATTTCGCCGTCTAGGACCCCCTGTTCGACGTCCATGTCGCCGACGGCGGTCCCCGTCGCGAAGTCGGCGTTCAGCTGGTTCAGTTGCCCCACCTTCTCCGCCAGCGTCAGTTCGGAGAGCACCGTCTCGACGCGTTCTTGGACCTCGGCCCGTCGGTCTGCCGAGAGCAGGTCGAGCACCGACCGTGTCTGCGTATGCATATCTGGTAGCCAATCTACACGCGTATAAATCACCGGCTCTGTGCAACCTGTCGGTCACCGCCCAATCGACAAACCGAACTTTGACGCCCGGCCCGCCCTGAGTAGCACCCAATGAGTACGCAGGACATCTCTCGCAGGCAAGCGTGGGTGATGGCGTCGCGGCCCCAGACGCTCCCGGCGGCGGCCGCGCCCGTCTTCGTCGGCACCGCGCTCGCCGTCCACGAAGGCGTCTTCGCCGCGTTGCCAGCGCTCGCGGCACTGGTCGGGGCACTTCTCATCCAGATTGGCACCAACTTCGCGAACGACTACTACGACGCGGTTCAGGGTGCCGACACCGAGGCCCGCGAAGGGTTCACCCGCGTGACTGCGGGGGGCCTCATCCCTCCGGCCGACGTGAAGCGGGCGATGTACCTCACGTTCGCCGTCGCCATCGTCCTCGGAACGTATCTCGTCTACGTCGGTGGCGTGCCCATCCTCGTCATCGGCCTCCTCTCTGTCGCCTCGGGCATCGCCTACACCGGCGGCCCGTACCCACTCGGCTACCACGGTCTGGGCGACCTGTTCGTCTTCGTCTTCTTCGGCCTCGTCGCCGTCGTCGGCACGTACTACGTCCAAGCTGCGAGCATCCTCGCTGAACCGCTGTCGATGGGTATCCCACCGGGGACGGTTCCGCTCGTCGCCGTCCTCGCCAGCCTCCCCATCGCGGCCATCTCGACGAACATTCTCGTCGTGAACAACGTCCGCGACAAGGAAGAGGACGCGACGACGGGCAAGCGGACGCTCGCAGTCCGATTCGGCTACGGGTTCGCCCGCGCCGAGTACGTCGGAATGCTCGTCCTCGCCTACGCGGTTCCGGTCGTCCTCTGGACGCAGTTCGACTTCGAGTGGTTCGTCCTGCTCCCAGTCCTCTCGATGCCCATCGCGGCGCGCATCGCTCGAACCGTCGTCACCGAGACGAAAGGCGCGAAACTCAACCCGGCGCTCGAAGACACCGGGAAGTTACTCGCGCTATACGCCGTCCTCTTCTCGGTCGGACTGGTCTTCGCGTGATGCGCGTCCGCGAGTTCGCCGTCGACTTGCGACGTCCGCTCTCGACAGCGAAGGGCGATATCGACCGCCGTGAAGGGTTCCTCGTCGCCGTCGAGACAGCGGACGCGACTGGCGTCGGCGAAGCGACACCGCTTCCGGGATGGACGGAATCGCTCGCCGAGTGCCGGAATGCACTCGAATCGGTCGGCGACCCAGAGACAGCGCTCACCGACGGAACGCTGGACGACACACCAGCGGCGAGACACGCCGTCTCACTCGCACTCGCTGACGCTCGCGCCCGCGACGAGGACAGGTCGCTTACGTCCTCGTTTGCGCTCTCGTCCTCGCTAGCCACCGACTCACACACCTCGGTTCCGGTGAATTCGACCATCGGCGACTCGGGTGTCGAATCGACGGTCGAAGCCGCGATGGACGCCGTTGCTGCCGGATACGACTGTCTGAAAGTGAAGGTCGGCGCGCGCGCCCCGGAAGACGATATCGAGCGCCTTTCGGCGGTCCGCGATGCTGTCGGTCCGACTGTGTCGATTCGGGCCGATGCGAACGGTGCGTGGGACCGCTGGACGGCAGACCGATTCCTCGATGGCATCGCGTCCCTCGAACTCGAATACCTCGAACAACCGCTCGCTGCGGAGGTACTCGACGGCCACGCCGCCTTACGGCGACTCCACGACACGCCAATCGCCCTCGACGAATCACTCGCAGCGGTGTCGCCGGAACGCGCGATTGCGTCGAACGCGGCCGACGTACTCGTCTGTAAGCCCATGGCGCTCGGTGGGCCGGAACGTGTTCTCTCGGTCGCTGAACGGGCCGAAGACGCCGGTGCCGGCGTCGTCGTCACGACCACCATCGACGCCGTCGTCGCCCGACTCGGTGCGCTTCACGTCGCGGCCACGCTCCCCCGGATTCGGGCACACGGCCTCGCGACCGCTTCCTTCCTCGATGCCGACCTCGCACCCGACCCCGCCCCCGTGAGAGATGGCGCGATGACCGTTCCAGAAGGACCGGGTCTCGGCATCGATGTCGCGTCGCTCTTCGACTGAGCCCGGACTCTTTCCCCGATTCAACTCTCCACGGACCAAACGTTTTTCACGATTCTGCACGTCTGCGTCGAAGATGACCGAGGTGGAACTCGACTCCGAGGCGGTACGACTCGATATCGACGCGGGCGTCGCCACAGTGACGCTCGACGCGCCAGCGGTACGAAACGCGCTCACTGTCGAGGTGACGGCAGGGGTCCGCGAGGCACTCGACTCGCTCCCCGACGAGACGAGGTGTGTCGTCTTCCGCGGGGCCAACGGCGCGTTCTGCGCCGGTGGCGACGTGAACGCCATGTTAGAGTTACAGGCCGGCGCGTTGTCGCTTCCAGACGCCGTCGACCACGTCGTCCACGACACTGCCGACTGTGTCCGTCGCGTCTACGATTGTGACCTCCCGACAATCGCCGCCATCGACGGGCCAGCAGTCGGTGCCGGCGGTGCACTCGCCATCGCCTGTGATATGCAACTTCTCCACGAAGACGCCCACGTCGGGTTCGGCTTCCGCCGCGTCGGACTCGCCGTCGACTCGGGACTCTCGTATCTGCTCCCGAGACTCGTCGGCCGGAACGTGGCGATGGAACTCGTCTACACGGGCGAACTGCTCGGTCCCGAACGGGCACTCGAACTCGGTGTCGTGAACCGCGTCGCCGGCGAGGACGAATTCGAAGCCGAACTCGACGAGTTGACCGACCGAATCGCCGGCGGGCCGACGAAGGCACTCACCGCTTCTAAACGGCTGCTCCGCCGACCGGACGACTCCATCGAAGCGGCTATCGAACACGAGGCGGCGGCACAGGCGGTCATCTTCGAGACTGCCGACCACACCGAAGGCGTGGAGTCGTTCATGGAGCGGCGAGACCCAGAGTTCGAAGGCCGGTAGACGCCTCGGCAGGGAGTGAACAGACACGACCGGCCGAGGTCGGTGCATACTTGTCGACACCTGACGACGGCGAGTGTATGGTCACCGTCACCGTCTGGAACGAGTTTCGACATGAACGCGACAGCGAGGAAGTCGCCGCAGTCTACCCCGATGGCATCCACACCGTCGTCGCCGACGCCCTCCGCGAGGATGGCCACGACGTGGACACGGCGACGCTCGACGAACCAGAACACGGCCTGCCGGCGTCTGTCCTCGACGAGACGGACGTGCTCGTCTGGTGGGGGCACAAAGCCCACGACGAGGTAGACGACGCCGTCGTAGACCGGGTCACTGCCCGTGTCCGCGACGGGATGGGACTGCTCGTCCTCCACTCGGGGCACTACTCCAAGCCGTTCAAGCGCCTGATGGGCACCTCGTGTTCCCTCAAGTGGCGCGAAGCGGGCGAGAGAGAACGCGTCTGGACGGTCGAACCCGGTCACCCCATCGCCGAAGGTCTCCCCGAGTCGTTCGAAGTACCGAACGCCGAGATGTACGGTGAGCGATTCGACATCCCTGCACCCGACGAACTCGTCTTTCTGTCGTGGTTCGAAGGCGGAGAGGTATTCCGGAGTGGATGCTGTTACACCCGCGGCAAGGGCCGTATCTTCTACTTCCGACCGGGGCACGAGACGTACCCAATCTACGAACAACCCGAGATTCGGACCGTCCTCCAGAACGCCGCCGACTGGGCGGCACCCAGTGACGGGGCCGACCCGTACTTCGGGAACGCCGACCCACTCGAAGACCTTGACTGAGCGACGTCCGTCAGACTCGTTCTGTCTTCGTTGACCGTCTGAAACCCCTGAAAAGCGATTATTCTTTTGTGCGACTAATTCACAGGGGCAGGCGCTGACCGCCCGGTGGTTGGTGGTCGGAGTCGTGGTGATACTATGAAAGGAATCGATGGAAAGGTGGCACTCGTCACGGGTGCTGCATCGGGTATTGGACGGTCGACTGCACTCCGGTTCGCAGAAGAAGGAGCGAAGGTCGCAATCTCGGACGTACAGGTAGACGCAGGAAATCAGGTGGTCACCGAGATAGAGGACGCAGGTGGTGAAGCGGTCTTCATCGAGGCAGACGTCTCGAAAGAGGTCGACGTCGCCCGCCTCGTCGACGAGACGGTGAACACGTTCGGTGGCCTCGACTTCGCGCACAACAACGCAGGTATCGAGGGCAAAGTCGGCTCTATGGCGGAGATGGAACTCGAAGACTTCCAGCGAGTCATCGACATCAACCTCACCGGAGTCTTCCTCAGCATGAAGTACGAGATTCCGCGCCTCCTCGAACGCGGCGGCGGTGCCATCGTCAACACCGCGTCGGTCGCCGGGATGACCGGCGGACCGAACCTCTCGCACTACTACGCGGCGAAACACGGCGTCATCGGCCTGACACGCTCTGCGGCCCTCGAAGTGGCGACGGAGAACGTTCGCGTCAACGCGGTCTGTCCGGGTGTCATCGAGACACCGATGATAGAACGGTTCACGCAGGGTGACGAAGACGCGAAATCCGGACTCCTCGAAGACGAACCAATCGGACGCCTCGGAAAACCCGAGGAGATTGCGAGTGCCGTCGTCTACCTCTGTTCAGACGACGCCTCGTTCGTCACCGGTCACCCGATGGTCGTCGACGGTGGCTACGTCGTCCCGTAACGCCGTTTCGACCTCGTTCTTTTCGACCACGAATCGAAAGCTGACAACTCGCCGACTACGATAAGTACCCACAGTACGGAGGGGTGTACATGGCACAACCGACGAGTGGGCAACGGCGACTCATGTTCGCCTTGTTCGCGGTGGCGACACTCATCTTCCTCCTCGGCATCGTGGTCATCGGCTACCTCTCCGGCGCGATTTAAGCGGCCCGGAGAACCGCGTGTGGTCCGACGACGGCGTCAGCGCGTCGCGTCTTCCGGGTGGAACGTCTTCCCCGCTTTTCCGTCGGCGGTCATCCGGCGGAGCGTCGCGGCAGCGTTGCTCGCGTCGTACCCGAACAACACGTCTCTTGCGTACTCGTCGGCGACTTCGATGGCGTGAATCAGGGCGTCCACGTCCACGTCCACGGCGTACAGTTCGATAGAGAAATCCACGTCGTACGGGTCGAGAAGTGAGACGAACCCTCTCGCGATGGTCTCGAGCCAATAGGTCGTCCCGTAGTCGATGTCGTAGAGGGGGACCACGAACTCGTCGACGTACTCGGCGAGTGCTTCGACGTCGAGGCCGGCACGGCGGTAGAGGTGGCCGGGATAGGGGTCGGGGTAGAGCGTGAGGTAGACGCGTCCGGGAATTCGGTCGGCGGCGTCGGCGACGAACTCGGTGATGACCTCGGCGCGCCACTCGAACCACGCGTCTTCGTCGTCGGCGTCTCGGTCGTTCTCGTCGGCCCACTCCGCGAAGCGTCGCGAACATCGGTCACAGTGGCAGTACTCGTCGCGCGGGAATCCAACGTCGTCGAGTCGGACGTCGCCGTTGGCGGCGACGGCGTCGTCGATGATTTCGAGCAGACCGGCGCGGTACTTCTCGTTCGTCGGGCAGATGTACGCCCAGTCGAAGTACGTCCGGTCGCGGGTAGCGAGGTTGCCGTCGGCGTCCACGGGAACGAGGTCCGGGTTCTCGTTGGCGGCGGCGTTGTCGCCGAAACACGACACCATGTTCACCGCGTTCGACACCGGTTCGGCGGCGCGTCCGGTCACGTCTTTGACCTCGTAGAACGCGCGGTCGAACTCGGGCCAGTCGATTTCGTCTGCGTTGCGTGTGACGACCCCGTACATGCCCACCCGTTTGGGTGGCCCGCGGGTAAGTCGTTCGCTCCGGTCGCTGGCCTGTGATACTCGTCGCTAGTTGGCGTGGAGCGTGACGCAAAGAATCGAGAACCGAGTGGTGACGGCGTTTATTCTTCGATCTCGACTTCGACCGACTCTCCGTCACCGGAGAAGACGGTGTACAGGAGTGCGACGACTGCCAGAACGAGTACGAGTTTCGCTTTCTTGGACATGGTCCTGAGTACGATTGCAGTGCACAAAGTGATTACGAAATGATGACTCCACGATTTGGCTGTGACTTGTGCGTGACAAGCTCTGAGGACCTATCATCGGGTTTTTATTTTGGCACCCCGTCTACTGCTTACCACGTACACCTCATCATGGATGGCCCGACTACCGGAACGACGACCATACTCTACGTTACCGGAACGGAATCCCACACGGAACAGGTCCGTGACGAGTTAGAACGGCAACCCATGTTCGAGGTCGTTTCCGTCCGTGGGTCGGCCGAGACCCGCGACCATCTCTCCGAACGTTCTGACATACAGTGTCTCGTCTGTGCGAACGACCTTCCGAGCACGACCGGTGTCGGCTTGATATCCTCACTCCGGCGCGACTATCCCGAACTCCCGATGGTCCTGTACCCGAAGGACGGCACCGAGGAGACCGCCGCAAAGGCCATCTCCGCCGACGCAACCGAGTACATCTCGTACGACGAATCACCGGACCACGTCGACGAATTGGTGTCCACGATACGAAAGGCTATCAACGATAGTTGGCCGACGATCGCACTTCGTGAACGGCTCAAAGAGCTGCAGGCGATTCAGCAGGTGACGAACATCCTCACGGACGCTTCGACACGGCCGCTCACCGAAATGCTTCAGGAAGTCGTCGACCACGTCCCCGGCTCGTTTCAATACCCAGAGAGCGCCGAAGCACGGCTAACCGTCGGAGACACGACCGTGACTTCCGAACAGTTCGTGGAGACGGACCAGATGCTCACGGTGTGGACTGACACCGCCGCTGACGAGAAGATTACCTTGACCGTCGTCTACACCGACCCAAAGCCGTCGGCTGACCAAGGTCCGTTCCTGTCCGAAGAAAACCAGTTGTGTGAGACACTGGTGAAGCTTCTTCAGAGTACGGTCGAGCGGCGAACCTATCTGGACGACCTCTCCGAGAGCGAACAGCTGTTTCGACAAGTCACCGAGAACATCAAAGAAGTCGTCTGGGTGACCGACCTCTCGAAAGAGAACCTGTTGTACGTCAATCCCGCTTACGAGCGTGTGTGGGGTCGCTCAGTCGATTCGCTCTACGCTGACCCAAGCTCCTTTTTCGAGGCGGTACATCCCGAGGACAAAGCTGACCTCGAACGAGCCATCGCAGAACAAGACCGCGGGCACTACGACGAGGAGTACCGAATCAGACAACCGAGCGGAGCAGTCCGATGGGTCCACGACCGCGCGGTTCCCGTCTTCGACAAAGACGACTCTCTCTACCGAATCGTTGGCCTCGCAGAGGACATCACCAACCGGAAAAACCGCGAACAGCAGTTGGCCCTGTTGAACCGGGTCCTGCGGCACAACCTCCGTAACGACCTCAACGTGGTGATGGGGTATGCCGAACTCGTCTCGCGGTCAGCGGACGTCGACGACGAAATCGCACGGTACGCCGAGACGATTTTCTCGGTGAGCGACCATCTGATGGCCCTCGCCGAGAAGCAACGGACCGTCGCCTCGGAGCTAACCGAGCTACCGATACCCGAACCGGTCGACGTCCCCGGCATTCTCGAAAACGTTCAGAAGACGCTCCAGAATCGCTATCCAGAAGCGACGGTCGACGTGACCACCCCCGACGTGGGGTCGCTCACGCTCCCGCCGCAGATAGAAGAGGCGATACTGGAACTCGGGATGAACGCACTCGAACACACAGACGCCGAGACGCCAGCGGTCGCTATCGACGCCGACGTGTCGGACGGGGAACTCGTCGTTCAGGTCACCGATAACGGTCCACTGATTCCACGGATGGAGATCGAGATACTGGGAAAACGAGAAGACGCACTCATTCACGGCAGTGGCATCGGGCTATGGCTCGTCCACGGGATCGTCACGTTTGCTGGTGGAACGCTCTCGTTCGACTCGAACGAGCCACGTGGGAACGTCGTCACGATACGACTGTAACCGAAAATCGAGACGCGGGAGAGGCGATTCGTCGCCGTTCAGTTGACGTTGAGGTTCGCCGCGACTTCGTCCTCGCGGACGATAGTGTCGCAGTAGTCGCACCGAACGCCGTCCGAGAGGACCGTAAAGCGGGCGTGGATGGGTTCGTCGGCGTTGCTGATGCAGTTCCGGTTCGGACACGAGATGATGCCCGAGACGACGTCCGGGCGGACGACGCGGTTCTTCTCGACCACTTCGTAGTCGCGGACGATGTTGATGCTCGCTGCCGGCGCGATGAGTGAGAGCACGTCCACTTCGGACTGACTCAGTTCGCGGCCTTCGACCTTGACGATGTCCTTGCGGCCGAGGCGGTCCGAGGGGACGTTCATCCCGACGGAGACTGTCTCTCCCCTCGTGCCGTCGATGCCGAGGATGGCGAGGACGTTGAGTGCCTGCCCGCCGGCGACGTGGTCGATGACGGTACCGTTTTGAATCTTCGAGACGCGGAGTTCGTGGTCGTCTGTCATCGGTCTTGGGTGAGGAGGAGGTCCAACAGCGCCATCCGGACCGGGATGCCGTTGTGTGCCTGTTCGAAGTACGTCGCGTGGTCGGTGTCGTCGATGTCGGACGAGATTTCGTCCACCCGTGGAAGCGGGTGCATGATGGTGAGGTCGTCGGACGCCGATTCGAGCGTCTCGGCGTCGATTTGGTACTCACCGGCGACTTTGAGATACTCGTTCTCGTCGGGGAAGCGTTCGCGCTGGATGCGCGTGACGTAGAGCACGTCGAGACTGGGGAGAATCTCGTCGAGTTCCGTGTGTTCTTTCACCTGCGACCCGGACGCGTGGAGGTCGTACCGGACGTTGCGCGGCAGGCGGAGACTCTCGGGGCTGATGAAGTGCTGGCGCGCGTCGAAGTTCGTGAGCGCTTCGGCCAGGGAGTGGACCGTCCGGCCGTACTTCAGGTCGCCCATGATACCGATGGTGAGGTCGTCGAGTCCTGCGTTCTCGCGGATAGTGTAGAGGTCGAGGAGCGTCTGACTCGGGTGCTGGCCGGCACCGTCGCCCGCGTTGATGAGCGGAACGTCGACGAACTCCGAGGCCATCTTGGCCGCGCCCTCGCTCGGGTGGCGGAGGACGAGGCTGTCCGCGTAGCCTTCGACCACGCGAACCGTGTCGGCGAGCGTCTCGCCTTTCTTGACCGACGACGACTCGACCGGTCCCATGTCGACCGTCTGGCCGCCGAGGCGTTTCATCGCGGTGTCGAAGCTCATCCGGGTTCGTGTGCTCGGTTCGAAGAAACAGAGCCCAAGAACTTTCCCGGCGTGCTGCTGCCGGAATGCTGCCGGATTCGCGTCGATTTCAGCCGCGCGGTCGAGCACCGCCTCGATGTCCTCCCGCGAGAGGTCTGTCGCGGAGATGAGGTGGTCCTGACGCATCGGTGAATGGAGCGACCTACACCGACTTGAATCTCCCGGCATCGGTCGGCGCGCTTGATATACAGGAGTGTGTACAACTATGCCAAGGGAACGGGAAACACGTCGGGTGAAAGACAAAAAGCGCGTCAATCGGGGTCACGACGACCCGGTCAGTCGGCGACAGGACCGTATTCAGGGCCAGTTGCCGCTCGACTCGTACGCGTTGACGACACGCTGGATGGCGACGACGTACGCCGCGGTGCGGAAGTTCGGCAAGTCGTGCGTCTCGTAGGCGTCGACGAGGTTGTCGAACGCGTTGACGATGACTCGCTCGAGTTCGTCGTTGACACGCTCTTCGGTCCAGTAGAAGCGCTGGCGGTTCTGGACCCACTCGAAGTACGAGACGGTGACGCCGCCGGCGTTGGCGAGGATGTCGGGGAAGACGTGGACGTCGCGCTCGGTCAGCACGTCGTCTGCGCGGGGCGTGAGCGGCCCGTTTGCCGCTTCGGCGATGATGTCTGCCTGCACGTCCTTCGCCAGGTCGCCGTCGATGGCGTTTTCGAGGGCGGCGGGGACGAGGAGGTCGACGTCGAGTGTGAGCAGTTCTTCGTTCGTGAGGGGTTCGGTGCCTTCGTAGTCCGAGACGGTTCCGGTCTCGTTCTTGAACGCCTTCACGTCGCGGGTGTCGAGGCCGTCGGGGTCGTAGATACCACCGGACGAGTCGGAGACGGCGACGACGTTCGCGCCGAGGTCTTCGATGAGTTTCGCGGCGACGGACCCGGCGTTCCCGTAGCCCTGAACCGCGACGGTTGCGCCTTCGATGTCGCGGTCGAGGTATTTGAACGCCTCACGCGCCGTGAGCATCGTGGAGCGACCGGTCGCTTCGACGCGGCCTTCGCTGCCGCCGTTCGTCAGCGCTTTGCCGGTGATGACGCCGGGTGCGGTGGTGTTTTCGAGCGTCTCGTAGGTGTCCTTGATCCAGTTCATCTCGCGCTGGCCGGTGTTCACGTCCGGTGCGGGGATGTCGCGGTCCACGCCGATGAACGGGCGGAGTTCTTTAGCGAACGACCGGGAGACGCGTTCGAGTTCGCCCTCGCTGTAGTTCTTTGGGTCGATGACGATGCCACCCTTGCCGCCGCCGTACGGGATGTCTACGACGGCGCACTTGTACACCATCCAGCCCGAGAGGGCCTTCACTTCGTCGCGAGTGACGCCCGGATGGTACCGAATGCCGCCTTTGTACGGCCCTCGGTCGCCGTTGAACTGAGAGCGGTAGGCGCGGAAGAGTTCGATGCTGCCGTCGTCCATCTCGACGGACAGGTTCGTCTCGAGCACCCGTTCCGGATTCTTCAGACGCTCGATGACGTCGTCGCGCACGTCGAGGTAGGCTGCTGCGTCGTCGATCTGCTCCTGTAAACTCTCGAATGGATTCGCCTCTTGTGCCATGTCATAATACGCTCACGGCATCCGTTTAAGCGTAGCGGAGATTTTACCATACGATAATGATAATACTCGTACCCATCGATAAAAGGAGACATGCAACGACGAGGCGTCGGGCGATTACATCGACCAACCGGCTGAGCCGATTCGTCGGCGACGCAGTACGGTTCGGTCGTGGACTCCTCAGTACGATTCGCCTGCTCGGTCCAGAATATTTTCCGCTTGTTTGACGAGTGGCGCGTCTATCATCTCGCCGTCGACGCCGAAGACGCCGCGGCCGTCGGCCGCCGCCTCGTCACGGGCGCGAAGCACCTTCTTCGCCCACGTCACGTCTTCGGGGTCCGGCGAGAACGCCTCGTTGATAGTGGCGACCTGCGCCGGGTGGATAGCGAGTTTCCCGTCGTAGCCGAGTTGGCGGCCGAATCGAGCGTCTTCGCGGAGGCCGGCGTCGTCCTGATAGTCCACGTGGAGCGTGTCGATTGCGTCGATACCCGCTGCTGCGGCAGCGACGACGACGCGTTCGCGGGCGTAGAGTACCTCGGTCCCGTCGTCTGTTCGCGTCGCGCCAACGTCTGCCGAGAAGTCTTCTGCACCGAAGATGACGGCGACGGTGTCTTCTGCGGCGGCAACTTCGGGTGCGGCGAGCACACCGGCAGCGCTCTCGACGATGGCGATGACCGGGCAGTCGGTGCCTGCATCACGGGCGGCGTCGGCGACGCGGGTCACGTCGTCGGCACTCGACGCCTTCGGAACCACGAGTGCATCGGGCGGGTGGGAAGCGCAGACGGTCGCAACGTCCTCGAGGCCGTCGTCACCCGGATTCACACGAACCGTGACTTCTGCCTCGGGGTCGAATTCGGGGTCCGAGAGAACGTCGACGACGGCCTCTCTCGCCTCGGCTTTGCGCTCGGGTGCGACGGCATCTTCGAGGTCGAAGACGAGTACGTCGGCACCCGCACCGGGGGCTTTTCGCATCAATTCGGGCCGGTCTCCGGGTGAAAACAGGACGCTCCGTCGTGGCATAGATGAGAGTGGGATGGGGTGGAATCGTGAAGAGTGTGGTGTCAGGTACTCGTGACGATGGGGCCACGAGTGATGACTCCGTGTGAGCGACAGTCGGGTATGCGTCGCCTAGGGCCAGAGACCGCGGTGTTCGTGGGCGGCGGCGACGCGTTCGAGAGCGACCATGTACGCGGCGTCACGCCACGTCACGTCGTGGTCTTCGACCTGTTCGCGGACGGCCTCCCACGCGCGGAGCATCTCCGTCTCCAGTTCCTCGTGGACGCGTTCGAGCGACCACGAACGGTGGTTGAGGTCCTGCAACCACTCGAAGTACGAGACGGTGACACCGCCGGCGTTGGCGAGGATGTCCGGGACGACCGGAATCTCGCGTTCCTCGAAAACCTCACTCGCTGCGGAGGTGGTCGGGCCGTTCGCACCCTCGACGATGAGGTCAGCCTGCACGTCACTGGCGTTCTCGGCGGTCAGCACGTTGCCGATGGCGGCCGGGATGAGCACGTCCACGTCGAGTTCGAGGAGGTCCTCGTTCGAGAGGGTCTCCGGCGCGTCGTACTTCATGACGGCTTCCGGTTCTTCCTCGTGGGTCGGCACGTCGTGGGTGTCGAGGCCGTCGGGGTCGTAGATTGCGCCGTTCACGTCGGAGACGGCGACGACAGTCGCGCCGTGGTCGTCGAGGAGACGCGCGGCGGGTGCGCCGACAGACCCGAATCCTTGGACGGCGACGGTGGTGTCTTCGATGTCCCAGCCGAGGTAGTCGATTGCTTCGCGTGCGACGATTGCGACCGAACGGCCGGGTGCCGTGTCACGACCCTTGCTGCCGCCGACGACCGGTGGCTTGCCCGTGACGACACCCGCCTGCGTCTCGCCTTCCTGCATCGAGTAGGCGTCCATGAACCACGCCATCGTCTGTGCGTCGGTACCC
This sequence comes from Haloferax profundi, assembly GCF_001469865.1. GTDB lineage: Archaea > Halobacteriota > Halobacteria > Halobacteriales > Haloferacaceae > Haloferax > Haloferax profundi. Next base: position 18,680 of record NZ_LOPV01000716.1, on the reverse strand, counting down.
ATGTCGGGGGCGGGAATGTCCTTCGTCGGGCCGATGAACGGACGGAGTTCTTCGGCGAAGCGGCGGGTCAGGCGCTCTTTTTCGTCCGTCGAGAGGTCCTTCGGGTTGACGACGATGCCACCCTTGGCACCGCCGAAGGGGATGTCCATCACTGCGCACTTCCACGTCATCCACATGGAGAGGCCGATACACTCGTCTTCGGTCACGTCGGGGTGGAACCGGAGGCCACCTTTGTAGGGACCGCGGACGCTGTCGTGCTGGGCGCGATAGCCGGTGTAGACCGCTGTCGTGCCGTCGTCACGTTCGAGGGGGACCGAGACGCGGTGGACTTGATTGGGGTGGTGGAGGCGCTCGATGACACCCGGGTCAACGTCCAGGTGCGCCGCCGCACGCTGGAGTTGTCGGCGTGCTGTTTCGAGCGCTGTCTCTTCCGTCGGTTCGTCGTCTTTCGCGGTGGATGATGCTGCGGATGCCATAGTGCATTCGTGCCGGTCTTTCGCCGGCGATGCCGGCCGACCCGGTTTCTGTCGCACACGACCACCGGCCGTCGGTTACGGGCGGCCAGTGAGCGCTTTCGCGACTCTCGACTGTGGATAATTATAATGGTTGTTATCTGCTTTTGCTCGGGGCAATTGTTGTCACACCGGGCGTTGGCACACCGCGTGACGCCGCGGTGACCGGCACGATTTTATCATGGTCTTACACAATCTCGACTATGACCGGTCTGTACTACGAGGAGTTCGAAGTCGGCCAGACCATCGAACACGAGAAGCGCCGCACCGTCTCCGAGTCGGACAACCAGCAGTTCTGCGACATGACGATGAACCAGCAACCGCTCCACCTCGACGCGGAGTTCGCGGCCCAGACCCAGTTCGGCGAGCGACTGGTCAACGGGCTCTACACGATGAGTCTCGCCGTCGGCGTCTCGGTTCCCGATACGACAGACGGAACCATCGTCGCCAACCTCAGCTACGACAACGTCTCGCATCCGAACCCTGTCTTCCACGGCGACACGCTCCGTGCCCAGACGACGGTCCTCGACAAGCGCGAGACGTCAGATGGCGAGCGAGGCGTCGTCACGATGAAAGTCGAGGTGTTCAATCAGGACGACGAGTTGGTCTGTGAGTTCGAGCGCACGGCGCTGTCTTTGAAGAAGGCGAACGTCGACAGCGAGTGACTCGCGGCGACTGACTCACGCCGTCGCCGGATTGTCCCGTTTCGCTCGCTGGACCCGCACCTCTTTCTCTCCCGCGTCGCTACGGCATCTATGGACTTCGACGCCATCGGCGCACGTCTCTCGGCAATCGCTGCTCGTGCGCCTCGCCCGGCGTCCATCGCTCGGGTCGCACTCGGGTCGATGGTGTTCGCTGCCGGCGTCCACAAACTTCTCGACCCCCTCGCGTGGACCGTGTACGTCGTCGACTGGCTTGCGCCATTGCTCGTCGTCTCACCTGTCGTGTTCATGCTCGTCAACGGCGTCCTCGAAATTGGCTTCGGGGCAGCACTCGTCGCCGACCGCTTCACTGCCATCGCCAGCGCCGTCGCCGCCGTCTCACTCACGGCGACGTGTCTCTATCTCTCGCTCGTGTTCGTCCTCGAAGGCGGCCTCTTCGGCGACGTACTCGCCCGCGACGTCGGTCTCGCCGGCCTCGCGTGGGCCGTCTTGGTCGACGCACTCAGTCGGCCTAGCCGAACAGGGTGACGAGGATGAGTTGCGTGTTCATCAGGCCAGCGACGCCCCACGGCACTGCGACGCCGATGGGTATCGCCGCTCGATAACGTTTCGGGAGGACGACCCACGCGACGAGTGCCACCGTCAAGACGACGAGTTTCAAGAAGAGGAGTGCGCCGACAGTGCCCATGCTGGGGATGAACGCGAGCACGACGGGGTTCAGTTCCGCTAGTCCGCGGCCGAGTCCGTACAGGGTCGTCACGACGTCGAGAATCAAGGCCAACATCGTCACGGCCCAGAGGACGTTGTCGTCACTGACGACGTGCGAAAGAACGGAGCGTGGTGTCTCGGCCTGTGGAATTCCGTGACTCATTGTGGGCGCACCGAAGTGCGATACCCCACAGAGGGAGTCGACCTACCTCAGTATCCTCCGCTTAGGTCAATTATCGAGAGGTTACCTGCCGGTAAAACAGAGGATTAACTCAGAGTATCGTCCCGTGTTTTTTGTCGGGAAGCGACTTCTCCACGGAGGCGTAGAACTCGAAGCGGTTGACGAGTTCGTCACGGAGCGACGACGGCGGAACGATTTCGTCGATGACGACTTCGCTCGCCATCCGGTGGACGTCGATGTCCTCGCGGTACTCCTCGCGGAGTTCGTCTTCGCGTACCTTGCGCTCGTCTGGGTCGTCGATGGCGGCGAGTTTGTTCGCGTACACGGCGTTGATGGCGGCCTCCGGGCCCATGATGCCGATTTCGCCGGACGGAAGCGCGACGACACTGTCGGGGTCGTAGGCGGGGCCGCCCATCGCGTAGATGCCCGCACCGTAGGCTTTGCGCACGATGACCGTCTGTTTGGGGACCGTCGCAGAGGACGTGGCGTAGATGAACTTCTTGCCCTTCTCCAAGATGGCGTCCTTCTCGACTTGCGACCCGGCCATGAATCCCGGCGTGTCACAGAGGTAGAGCAGCGGAATCTCGTAGGCGTCGCACGTCCAGATGAACTCGGCGGCCTTCTCTGCTGCGTCCGGGAAGATTGCGCCGGAGCGTTCGGTCGGTTGGTTGGCGACGATGCCGACCGGCCGGCCGTCTATCTTCGCGAACGTGGTGACGATTTCCTTCCCGTAGTCTGGTTTGAGTTCGAAGACCGACTCGGCGTCGACGATGCGCTCTATCAGGTCGTGGACGTCGTAGGGGCGGTTCGGCGACTCGGGGATGAGTTCGTCGATGCCGTCGGGCGAAAAGCGAGGGGGTTTCGGTTCGGACTGCGGTGGTTTCTCGCCTGCTTTGTCCGGGAGGTACGTGATGAGTTGCGAGACGAGTTCGCGGGCGTGTTCTTCGTCGCGGGCGACCAAGTCGGCGCTCCCGGACTCCTGTGCGTGCATCTGCGCCCCGCCGAGGTCCTGCATCGAAATCTCCTCGCCGGTGACCATCTTCACCATGCGCGGCGAGGCGATGGCCATCGCGGACATCCCTTCGACCATGATGGTGAAGTCCGCGAAGACGGGCGTGTACGCCGCACCGGCGATACACGGGCCGTAGAGGACGCAAATCTGCGGGACGTACCCCGAGAGCATCGAGTGATTGTAGTAGTACTTCCCGATACCTTCGCGGTTTGCGAAGAATCCAGACTGCTGGTCGATGCGACCGCCCGACGAGTCCATCAGGTACAACACCGGCTTGCCGGTCTTGAGGGCGCGTTGTTGCATCCGCAGGAACTTCTCGACGCCCCGACGGGCCATCGACCCCGCCTTGACGGTGAAGTCGTTGGCCATGAAGTGCAGGTCGCGGCCGTCGAACTCGGCAGCACCGGTGAGGAGACCATCACCGGGCAGTCGCGTGTTCGGGTCCGCGTCGTCCACTTCGGGGGAGTTCTCGTGCCACGAGTCGAAGTTGGCGAACTTGCCGTCTTCGAACTTCAGGCCCTCGGGGAACCACAGGTCGAGGCGGTCACGGACGAACAGTTTGCCCGCTTCGGGGAGTCGCTCTTTGTACTTCTCCGGACCGCCGCCGAGGATGTCGGCAATCTCCTCGCGGAGTTTCTCTTCGCGCTCGGTCGGTTCCATGTCGTCGTCGAGCGGGAAGGTGTCCGCAGGCGGTTCGGCGTTCGCAACTGACTCCTCGCCGTCGCCGACGAACACGTCCACGTCCGTTGCGAGATGCCGCGCCAGCGCACTCGCGATGGCTTCGGCCTCTTCGCCAGTCGCGCCGTCGCCGATTCTGACCTTCATACGTTGGGATGCGGCACCGTATTCAAAATGGTTTTCCATGCACGATTTGCCACCGAGTCGAAACAGCGATGTGTCACCTGACGAAACGCATTCGCCGTGTCTCCCCTTTCGACTCCCTCCCGGCGCTCGTTTCTCAGCGCTGCTGGTGCCGTCGTCTTCTCTGGACTCTCCGGGTGTCTCGGCCAGCAGAAATACGATTCAGAGGCGCTCGAAGCAGTGCTCGAAGACCCGGTTCCATTCGTCCCACCGGGTAGGCTTCCGCCCTCTGGCTACCTCGGCCGCGCACGTGACACGGCCGAGCGAAGTGCACTCTCCCTCTCCGACCGACTCTCTTCGCTTCCCGACGGTGTCTCTCCAGACAGTCTCCCCGTCGAGAGGGCGTCGAACCACGTGAAGGGAGGACGAGCGAGTCTCGCCGAGAGCACCCAGCAACAGTCGACCGACGCGATGCGGTCGATTCGTGAAGCGCGGAGTACGCTCGCTGAGGGTCACGGGTGGCTCGACACCGCTGTTGGCAAGTTCGAAACTGACGCGCTCTGGGAGCAAGACCTGGACCTGGGCCGTGTGCTCGCCCGTTCGTGGCCGGCCGTGGAGTACCGGGCGACGACGATTCCGGTCGGCATCTACGTCGCCGGCGAGACTGAGACGCTTCTCCTCGAAGCGACGTCCTCGCTCGAATCGGTCGACCGAGCGTTGGTCGGCACCGACAGCGCCGACGACGAGGCTGAACGATATCGTCTGTTCGCCGCCGCGAGGGGTGAACTCTCGCACGCCCGTGCCGCACTCGCGGACGCGAACGCCGTCATCGATGGGCAACGCGAACAGGTCTTCGAGGGAACGCCCTCACTCCGTGAACCGATGGCCGGCGCGGCAGCGACGCTCCTCGAACGCGCTGAAACTGATATCGAATCGGTGACGCCCGTCCCGGAGAACCACCCTCGGGTCGTCCACGAGGTACTCGACGAACTGTCCGTCAGGCCGCCGCGTGACGTTCGAGACGCTCTCGACGCGAATAGACCGGCAACGGCGCTCTCGAACCTTCGGTGGAGAGTGCAACGACTCACTGCGCGTGACTCAGTCGGCGTAGACTCGCTGTCGGTTCCGGAGTCGAACGAGGCACTCGTCTCGTCTCGGCGGGCGGCTATCGACGCACTCCGGCAGGCGCGTTCGAACGTCAGTGGTCCAGTCGAGCAAACCTGCGTTCGGCAGGCACAGTTCGAGGCTCTCCGTGGTGACCGTGACCTGGAGAACGTCGCCAACGAAGTGGGGAGAAGCGAGAGACGGGCCACCGAGTTTGCGACTCGGGGATACGCCCACTACGTCGCCGCGAAGCACCTCGCGACTGCGGCGAAGCCCACGGCTACGAGACTCGTTCAGGCCGTCGAAAACGAACTCGGTCGGTAGTCCAGCGACGAGTCAGTCCAGCGCGGATTCGAGTTTCTCCACGAGGTCCGCGTTTCCGATGTGGAGCGGCGTCCGAGCGTGGAGGTCCGGTTTGTCCACGTCGAGGAGCGACTTCGTCCCGTCGGAGGACGCGCCACCGGCGGTTTCGAGGACGTAGCCGATGGGGTAGCCCTCGAACTGGACGCGGAGTTTCCCTTCGGGTGCCGACTGGAGGGCGGGGTAGCTGAAGATGCCACCGTAGGTGAGAATCTGGTTCACGTCGCCAATCATCGACCCGCCGTAGCGGAGTTTCCGGGAGTCGTCCTGTTCGACGTCGCGGGCGAACGCTTCGAAGTCTTCGGTCCAGTCGGGGACGCGGCCGCCGAATCCGTAGACGCTTCCGTTCTCGGGGAGACTGATGTCCTCGCGGACGAGTTCGTACGTCGCGTCGTCGTAGATGACGTACTCGTCGACGACGCCGTCGCGAGCGACAATCATCGTCATGACGGGGCCGTAGAGGACGTAGCCTGCGGCGACGATGTCGCGTCCGTGTGCCGGAAGCGGCCCGTCGTAGACGGCGAAGATGGTTCCCATCGTGTTGTTCGGCTTGAGGTTCGACGACCCGTCGAGGGGGTCGAGTGCGACCGAGAGGGGGCCGTTGCCGACGTCGATGGTCTCGGGTCGCTCTTCGCTCCCGTACTCACCGACGCCTTCGAGGGCCCCGATACGCTCACAGAGCAAGTCGTCGGCGAACACGTCGGCGGCCATCTGCGTCTCGCCGCTCGGGTTCTGTGCTTCTGACTTGACGCGTCGGCCGGGGAGACCGGTGCGAATCTCTGGGGCAGTCGTGGCGATGACGTCGACCACTCGGTCGATGGTCTTCGTGTCGCGGGGAGAATCTGCGGTGTTCACGTCTTTCGTCGCCATTACAGACACCTCTCGGAAGACGGGCGTGATGGATACGGTTCGACCCTACCGAGACGGGACCGTCCAGCGGGGGCGTTCGAGGACGTGGGGACCGTCTGCGGGGAGACGGCAGTCGTGTCGGCGCCGGGTATCATCTGGTTCAAAATCGTGTAACCAGATATTTAAAGACTGCGCATACGTGAGTTTGGAAGGGAGTGCCGAATATGGACAGTAGGACACCCATAACCGAATATTGCGGCTATTTTTGAAGCGAATATAAATTACTACTCAGATAGTAAAAATTCGTGTCGCGGTCGCAACTCCGAGACTGGCTACTCCGTCGCGTCGCGTGCCTGCGATTTCCACCCGCTGATGACCGCTTGGTCCATCTCGAGTGCGTCCGCGACGTGTTCGGGGTCGGCAGTCGCGAGTCGGCGAACAGACCGGACACCGGCCTCGGCGAGGCGTTCGGCGTCCTCCTCGTCGATTCCGTCGAGTGTCGTGAGCGGCGTCGGTTTCGACCGTTCACGCCACGCTGCCTCTGCGGCAATCGCGTCACCGGACCCGTCGGCCGACGCGTCGTTCTGCCCGCGAGGCGTCCAATCTCCTCGTCGCGTCGGACTCTCCGTCTGGGAGGTCGTCCCCGACGGCGTCCAGTCGCCCTCTGTGGACGGGTCGGTCGGTGTGCTCGTCTCGCCGGTCGGGGTCCAATCACCGGTCTGTTCGTCCTCGTCGTCGGCGTCCTTCCACTCGCCGGAACTCGCGGCGACCCACGCGCGCTCGTCGTCTCCGAGTCCACGAACCTGTGACGAGCGTCGGTCGAGGTCGTCGCCCGAACTGAACGACCACGACAACGAGTGCCAGCGACGAATCTTCGCTGCGACCCCCGGGTTGGTCCCCGCTTCGACCAGGTCGCGGTAGCACACCTGTCCGTCGAGAATCGACTCGACGTCGATATCTGCCGACTCCAGCGACTCTGCCGTCGCTGGGCCGACGAACTTCAAGTCCTTCAGGTCGGTCGGTGTGTCGTCCGTGTCGTCTTCCGCTCGTGGTTTGAGCAGGTTTTCGATGGCCTCGTCGGTGTCGGTCGGGTCTCCTTCAGGCCCAGTCGGTTGACCCGTCGCATCGACTCGATTCCCGTCGGCGTCGAGCGACTGGTCGTCGGTGTCTAACAGGTTGTCGTCGACGTATCGTGGGTTCTCCGCAGTGTCCGTTTGGTGCCCCTCAGCGCCGTCTTCGTCGTGTGTGCCCGTGTCGTTCTCGCCAGTCACCGTTGCATGTCTCCATTTCGGCACGTAACTTGACTGTTTCCGTGAAAGTCACGGATTTGTCATTATTCTGGACGGGTCGGCAAGTTTTACTTTGCCACCTCGCGCAGTCCAGCGCATGCGAGGCATGAACGAACTCGACACGATTGGTGTGGTCGGCGCTGGGACGATGGGCAACGGAATCGCACAGGTCGCGGCGATGTCTGGGTACGACGTGGTCATGCGTGACCTCGAATCCGAGTACGTCGAACGCGGCCTCTCCGCCATCGACGACAGTCTCTCGCGGTTCGTCTCGAAAGACAAACTCAGCGAAGAAGACGCCGACGCGGCCAAAGACCGTATCACGGGCACGACGGAGTTGGCAGACCTCGCCGAGTGCGACTTCGTTGTCGAAGCGGCCGTCGAGAACATGGACATCAAGCGCGACATCTTCGCGGACCTCGACGACCTACTGCCCGAAGACGTGATTCTCGGCACGAACACGAGTACGCTCTCTATTACGACCATCGCGGCGGCGACAGAGCGCCCCGAACAGGTCGTCGGCCTCCACTTCATGAATCCCGTCCCCATCATGAAGGGCGTCGAAGTCGTCCGCGGCGAGAAGACGGACCCCGCAGTCGTCGAGTTCGCCCACGAACTCTCGGAGGACCTCGGCAAGGAGACGTGGGAGTCCGACGACAAGCCCGGATTCGTCACCAACCGCATCCTGATGCCGTGGCTGAACGAGGGTATCCGCGCCTACGACGAAGGCGTCGCCTCGAAGGAAGACATCGACCGCGGCATGACGCTCGGCACGAACGTCCCGATGGGACCACTCACGCTCGCCGACCACATCGGTCTCGACATCTGTCTGGACGCCTCAGAGACGCTCTTCGAGGAACTCGGCGACCGCTACAAGCCGGCCTACCTGCTCAAGCGCAAAGTCGACGCCGGTGACCTCGGCAAGAAGACGGGCAAGGGCTTCTACGAATACGACTGACGCCAAACCAGACGGCAACAGGACAGTCACTCTCATTTCTTCTGATATCGCATCACGCCCGCTCCCGCGACACCGACGACCAGAAACACCCCGCCAATCCCCGCCAGCGCCAGCGCCAACCCAGTCACAATCTCCGCACCGCCACTGACGACGTAGGCGAGAATCGCCCCGGCGAAGAAGATGGCGGCGACGAATCCACCCACGAAGAGGACGAACGACGGCGTGAGGTAGTCGTCAGCGGGCATACCAGCCCCTTCGCAACCGGGGGACGAAACTGTTGTCCCGGAGAGACGATGTCTATCAGTTCTGAAACCCCGCGCGAACCCTTTTATTCCATCCCGCGTGAAGGTCTGCCAATGATAACGGTCGAGAACCTCCGAAAGACCTACGGCGACTTCCCCGCCGTCGTGGGGAGTGACTTCTCGGTCGAGTCGGGCGAGGTGTTCGGCATCGTCGGGCCCAACGGCGCGGGCAAGACGACGACGCTGAAGATGCTCGCCGGACTCGTCGAACCCACCGCCGGCACGGCGGAAGTCCTCGGGATGGACCCCGAAGACCCCGAGATGCGCCGCAAACTCGGCTTTCTCCCCGAGGAGTCGCCGCTCTACGAAGACATGACGCCCCGGTCGTACCTCCGATTCTTCGCGGACCTCTACGACGTGCCCCGCGACGTTGCCGACGACCGAACCGACGAAGTCCTCGACAGGCTGGACCTCGAGTACCGCGACAGACGTCTCGGCGACATGTCGAAAGGGATGAAACGAAAGGTCGCCATCGCGCGGTCACTCGTCAACGACCCCGACTTGCTCATCTACGACGAACCGGCGAGTGGTCTCGACCCGCTGACGACGAACGTCGTCCTCGAATTCGTCCGCGAACTTCGCGACGAGGGAAAGACCGTCGTCTTCAGCGCCCACAACCTGTTCCACGTCGAGTCGGTCTGTGACCGCGTCGTCATCCTGAACCGCGGCGAGATAATCGCCCGCGGGACGGTCCCCGAGATTCGTGCAGAACACGGCGAGACGACCTATCACGTCTACACGACGGTCGAACTGCCAGCGACCGACGACCACCCGGCGACAGCACCCGAGGGCGACCGATTCGTCGCCACCGTAGACGATATGGCCGACGTGGAGGCCCTCCGCGAGGCGGCAGAATCCGCCGACGGACGCGTGGTCGACATCCGAACAGACGAGGCGTCGCTCGAAGATATCTTCCTGCGTCTCGCTCGCGAGTCGCCGACGACGAGCGCTGCCGAAGGGGGCCGCGGTCGGTCGTGAGCGACCACGATTCGGTGAGAGACGACTCGACTGCAGCCGATTCGCCCAGTTCCCGATTCGAGGGCCTGCGCACACGTGTCGTCGCGCACCTGCGCGCAGTCGCTCGCATCGCACGGTGGGAAGTCTCGCGGTCCGCAGGGACGGTCGACCGAAAGACGATTGCACTCGGACTGGTCGCCGCCCTCGTCGCCGCCGGCATCGCCGCGGGCGCAGTCGGAAGCGGCGTCGCCATCGACCAGAACCTCTACCGCGTCGGCATCGCGTCCGATAGTCCGTACTACGACGCTGTCGACCAGTCGTCGGTCCTCGAACCACGACCACTCTCCGACCCGAACGTCGAACTCGTCGTGTCGGAGACGCACATCTCGGTGGCCGATACCCAGACCGGCCGAGCGGCGTATCAGGCCTACCGTGAGGCGGTCCAATCGTACAACGAACGGCAGATGCGTCTCGAAGCGAACCAATCGGCGGCGTTCCCCGTCGTCGTGACGCTCCAGTACCGCGAACGCGGAGCGTTGGTTCCAGCCGGGAGCCGGGTCGACGGTGGGAACGGTGGCAGTGCAGTGTCAGGGGACGGTTCGGGCACTGCTGACGGTGGCGACGGATCAGGGGCCGACGCAGGTGATGGTACCGGTTCGGCCGGTTCGGGTACCGGCGTCGATTCGTCCGACGCTGCCGCCGCGGACGACACGAATATCGGCGCATCGTCTCTCGGCGGTGCGGCGGGTCTCTTCGGCGGCGACGCCAGTGGGTCGCCGGCGAGCATCAGTCCGCCGTTCCCCTTCGCGTCGCTCGTCCTCGCGTTCGCGTTCCTCGTCCCGATGAACTTCGTGATTCAGGCGTACGGGTCGAGCATCCTCAACGAGCGCGTGAATCGTCGCGGGGAACTCCTGTTGGTCGCACCCATCTCGCCGGGCGACATCGTCGCCGGAAAGACACTACCGTACCTCGCGGGCATGGTCGGAATCACTGTCGTCATCGCGGCGGCTATCGGTGGTGGCCCCGTCTCCGTCGCGGCAGTCATCCCAATCGGGTTGCTGTTCCTCTCGTCCACGTTCGTCGGCGCGATGTTCGCACGCTCGTTCAAGGAACTCACCTTCGTGACGGTCACCGTCTCCGTCTTCTTGACGACGTACACGTTCGTCCCCGCCATCTTCACGAACGTGACGCCTATCGCGCTCATCTCGCCGTTGACGCTCGTCGTCCGTGACCTCGGCGGCGACGCCGTCTCACTCGGTGACTTCGCGTTCTCAGTGGGGCCGATTCTCCTCGCCGCCATCGTGTTGTTCCTCCTCGGAACCGGCGTCTACCGCGAAGAAGACATGTTTACTCAGCGGTCGGTCCCGCTGAAGTTCCTCGACGCGCTCGACAGTCGAATCTCGCGCCCGCGGTCGATAGCGACGCTCTCGGCGCTGTCGATACCCTTCGTCTTCATCGCCGAACTCCTCGCCATCGCCGTGTTGTTCGTCCTCCCGGTGGACGTGACAGTTCCGCTCGTCCTCGTCGCCGTCGCGGTGGTCGAAGAACTCGCCAAGAGCATGCACATCTACGCGGCCTTCGAGAAGGCGCGGTTCGCCCGGACGATTCGCGTCTCGCTGCTCCTCGGTGCCCTCTCGGGACTGGGGTTCTTCCTCGGCGAGAAGTTCACCGCCATCGTCCAACTCGTCGGACTGCCGTCGCTCACGCTGGGGCAGGCGGCCTTCGCACCGTCCGGCATCGGCCTCGCCACCGCCGCAGGCTTGCTGGTCGCCCCACTCGTCCTCCACGCCGTCACGGCAAGCGTCACCGCACTCGGCGCGAGGCGTGGGAAATCGACGTACGCCCTCGCGCTCGTCGGCGCGATTGGCATCCACGTCGTCTACAACATGCAGGTGGTGACGAACCTTGGGTAACCCACGACTCGCCATCGCACGGCGCGAACTCGGCAGCCTCCGCAAGGAGAAGACCATCGTGCTGGCGCTGGCTATCCAACTGTTCGTGGCGGCGTTCTCCTCGTTCCTCGTCGTCGGCCTCGTCTCGCTGTACGACCCCAGTGCAGCGAGTTATCAAGTCGACGTCGCGGTCACTGGGGGCGAAGAGGCGGTGAACGACCTCATCGTCGCAATCGACGGCGAGTCGGGTCTGGCCGCGCGACCGTACCCGTCCGCTGACACCGCGATGACCGCGTTCGAGGAGCGCCAGGTAGACGCGGTGGTCGAGGCGTCGACCGGCCCGAACGGACGCGTCCAACTCGTCGCAATCGCTCCCGACTCGGGCGTCGAGACGACTGCCGTCGTCGTGCGCCTTCGGGATGCACTTCGCACACTGGAGCGGAACGAACGCGCCGAGCGGAGCGCGTTCCTGTCGACGAATCCGCTTCCCGTCCCGCCGGCAACGGAGTCGAGTCCGTACTTCGGGTTCACCTACACGGTACTCGTCCCGCTTCTGTTGTTCCTCCCGGTCTTCATCGCTGGGTCGCTCGTCGTCGACTCGTTGACGGAGGAAGTCGCTCGGGGGACACTCGAACTCCTGCGCGTCGCCCCGGTGAGTTTCTCGGCCGTCGTCGACGGCAAACTCCTCGCAGCGGGCGGACTGGCTCCGATTCAGGCCGTCGCGTGGATGGCCCTCCTCCAACTGAATGGTACCGGCATCGACAACCTGACGTGGTTGTTCGGGATGGTCACTGGTCTCACGGCCGTCGTCGTCACGCTCGGGGCGACAGTCTCGATTACGGCACCCGACCGGCGAATCGCACAACTGCTCTACTCACTGGGCGTCCTGCTCGTCTTCGCGGGAACGTCGTTGCTGCCGCTCAGTCCCGCGAACAGTGCTGCGAGACTCGCGCTCGGAACCGCGGGGCTCAGTGCGAGACTCGCTGTTGCCGGCCTCGTCGTCGTGGGTCTCGTCTCGCTCGTGGGACTGCGGGTCGTCGTCGGACGGGTCGACCCGAACGAACTCGGGTGATGCCGCGATTCACCCTCTGATTCCAGTCGCTCCCGACGATTCGCCACCGGAAGGCGTACAAGGGCTGAGTTCGACGGGCGACACATGGGTATCGGAGGCACTGCGAAGAAGCTCCAGAAGGTCGCAGAGATGGCCGAAGACGTCTACAAGAAGCTCAACGAACTGCGAGAGCAACTCGTCGAGGTTCGTGAGACGGTCGGCGAGACCAAACAACGTGTCGACCGTCTCGAAGCCGAGAACGCCGAACAACGGGCGATTCTCGAAGCAATCGCAGAAGAGCAGAACATCGACATCGACGCGGCCATCGCTAACGCGCACATCGCCGAAGCCGAGACGTCGACGGAGACGACCGATTCGGGCACCGACGACGCCACGAGCGCTTCCGACGACGACACCGAGACGACCGAAGCGTAACAGTCTGTTTTCGCACAGCCTCACACCCGGTTCGGGTCGCCACGAATCGGGATAATAACGTTCAGGACCGGGGGCAACATTTGCCACTGTATGACCACGCACCGCGAACCCCTCGAATCGGTGCTCGACACTGTCGGCGAGACACCACTCGTCAGGGTCCACGCGTCCCCAGACGAGGTTCCCGTCTACGCCAAACTCGAGTCGTTCAACCCCGGCGCGAGCGTCAAAGACCGCATCGGGATGTACATGCTCGAACAGATGCTCGAATCGGGCGAACTCCCCGAGGGAGGGACTATCGTCGAACCGACTGCTGGAAACACCGGCATCGGTCTCGCCGTCGCCGCCGGGCAACTCGGAATCCGGGCCGTCTTCGTCGTGCCCGAACGGTTCAGCGTCGAGAAACAGACGCTCATGCGCGCCCTCGGTGCCGACGTGGTGAACACCCCGACGGAAGACGGGATGGGCGGCGCTATCGACAAAGCGCAGCAACTCGCCGACGAACTCGACGACGCCGTCGTTCCCCAGCAGTTCTCCAATCCGCTCAACCCCGAAGCACACTACGAGACGACGGCACCCGAAGTGTACGATGCCCTCGACGACGAAGTCGGTGCGCTCGTCGCCGGATGCGGAACCGCTGGGACGCTCATGGGGATGGCCCGCTACGGACGCGAGAATCACGAGGACACGTTCGTCACCGCCGTCGAACCCGTCGGTTCACTCTACTCGACGCTTCACGGCCGTGACGTGGAGGAAGCGGCCTACAAGACCGAAGGTATCGGGACGCACAACCCCGCGACGAACGAGTTGTTCGACCCCGAGTTGGTGGACGAAATCGTCCAAATCGGTGACCGCGAGACGCACGCCGAGATGCAGCGACTCGCCACTGAAGAGGGCCACCTCGTCGCGTCGAGTTCCGCCGCGAACTGCCTCGCGGCGCTCGACGTGGCCGAACGTGCTGCCGCCGGTGAACTCGACTTACCGTACGACTCCGTCGTCACGGTGTTTCCCGACTCCTCGGAGCGGTACCTCTCGAAGGGCGTCTACGGCGACTTCGAATCCTGGGAGGGATAAGAGCGCCTCAGAGGCTCACACCTATCAGACGGCGAGTCTGGCGTGCTCGACTTTGTAGCACTTGTTCTGGACGAATTCGAGACCGGCGTCTTCTGCGCGTGCCGCGGCGTCGTCGTCGCGGATACCGAGTTGGAGCCAGACCGCTTTCACGTCCCCCCGTGTGGCAGCGCGTTCGATAGCGGCGTCGACGACGGCACCTGCTTCACTCGACGGTCTGAACACGTTCACGAGGTCGATGTCCGCTTCGACGTCTGCCAGTGAGTCGTAGGCTGTCTCGCCGAGAATCTCCTCACGGAACGGATTGACCGGGATGACACGGTAGCCGTGTCGCTGCATGTACGCCGGAATCTCGTGAGCGGCCTTCCCCGGCGTGGCCGAACACCCGACGACGGCAATCGTCTCGTAGTCGAGCAACGGACGCAGGTCGTCGGCACTCGTGATGGGCATATCTACACACATCGTGATGCGTGCGTAAAAGACTCGGCCGAGCGTGCGTCGTTCGTGCAGTCGCAGACGGTGGCGTGGCTCAGGTGTCGTCAACGTGGCTCAGGTGTCGTGCTCTTGCGTGCCCCAGTCCCGTGCTCTTGTGCCCCCCGAGTTTCGCTGTCGCGTGGTCAGTCGCCGGCGAGGCGAACGTCGGGGTCGGCGTCTTCGTACGTGGTGATGATGCCGTCGAACAGTTGTTTGATGGTGTTCATCGTCCGGTCGTCGTGGGCGTCCGCGTCGATAGCGAACAGACCGAGGCCACCGACGCTCTGGATGCGCCCCGTGAAGACGTGGAGGAACCGGAACACGGTCTGGAGGTCGGCGTACATCAAGAGCGTCGACAGCGAGTGGAGCATGATGCGGTTCTGTTTGAGGCCGCGCTCCTGGTAATACTCCTGTAGCACCTCGGAGAGTTTGATACCGATTCCGGTCATGTCGACCGGAGACGAGGTGTACTTGATTCGGTCGTCGTCGCG
The DNA here is from genome assembly GCF_001469865.1 of Haloferax profundi. Taxonomy (GTDB): domain Archaea; phylum Halobacteriota; class Halobacteria; order Halobacteriales; family Haloferacaceae; genus Haloferax; species Haloferax profundi. The sequence goes on along the minus strand of NZ_LOPV01000716.1, from coordinate 3,574 downwards.
AACGTCACCGACACCCTGTTGTCTGGTGACGCAGTCGACGACGGAGACTGGATTTCCCTCGTAGGGGACGCGCTTGGCGAAGTCTTTGAGGACGCGTTCTGCGCCGTCTTTCGTCGTGACGATGATGGCACCTTCGCCCTGTTTCGTCCCCTCTGTGAGGACGTCGAGCGCTAGCGACCGCTTGCCGGTCAACGGTGGGCCGCTTATCAGAAGATTCGTTCCCGGTTCGACCTCGACGTCGAGGTCGGCGCCAAGGTCATACATACGAGTACCCCGGTTGAAGAGTATCGACTCCGAGGTGTACTAACGCATGACGCTTCCGCTCGCCGGGGGTCATCGGATAGTACGACCATTCGGTGTGCCGGTAATATTCTTTTTGATTGGAGGGTGGAGGATTTCAGACACGAATCGTGTCAGTGCGGTTATTAGATTCGACAATTTCAGACGGCGAGAGTGAGCGACGTCGCCCGCCCGACGATGAACGCGAACGCAGCGAGGAACATCCCGTGTTTGAGCCGACGCTGGGCGGCGCTCGGATTCTCGAACGACTGGGCCGACGCGAAGAGCATCACGCCGTCGGCGGGGACGACGAATCCGAGATACGCCAGTCCGAAATCCCCTCGGACGAACGGCACGACGCTCGCGGCGACGGCCACGACGAGGACGGCCACCCCAATCCACAGCGAGGGTCGTTCACCGACGACGATTGGCAGGGTGCGAAGACCCTCTTCTCTGTCGCCGGCGATATCCTCTACGTCTTTGACGATTTCGCGGGTGAGCGTCGCTAACGCCGCGAGGATGCACAACACGAGCGCACCCAACGGTTCACCGATAGCCGCACCGCCGAAGAGGAACGTCGACCCAGTCAGTGCCGCGACGACGACGTTACCGACACCCGGCAGGCCTTTGAAGAACTCTGTGTACGCGAGGAGGGCGACGAGGTTCACCACCGCGATGGCGATGGCGACGAGGGGTAACGCGAGTGCAGACACGACGGCACCGCCGAAGAGGGCGACGCTGAACCACTTGGCTTCGCCAGCGGTGACTGCCCCGCGGGGGATGGGTCGGTCGGGACGGTTGATAGCGTCGATGTCGCGGTCGAAGTAGTCGTTGACCGCGTTGCCCGCGCCCGTCGCGAACACTGTCGCGAGGACGGCGGCGACGACTGCGAGCGTATCGCCGAGCGTCGCGCCGGCGACGAACGCACCCGTGAAGGTGAGCACGCCCGCAGCGAGCGCGTTCCCCGGTCGGGTAAGTTCGACGAATCCGCGCGCCCGCGCTCCGAGAGACATACCGGGTAGTGTTCGGACGCTCCGTATAAATCGCGCGGAGTCGCCGCCGCGAATCAATCCATTTAAAACAATCCACGACAGACGAAGTGATGTAGGGCGCTTAGCTCAGTCTGGACAGAGTGCTTGGCTTCGGACCAAGTTGCCGTGGGTTCAAATCCTGCAGCGCCCATACGAAATTAACTTTCTTCGGGGCCGAAATTAAAACAGCGAGCGACGACTTCTTCTCGCTGATATCGGGCGATTCGGCGTTTTCTCGAAACCCAGCGAAAAAGTATTCCGACAAGGTTCGTGAAAGGGGTCCGCGCTGTCTGCCGATATTAGAAGCCAAGAGGGGTGCATGGTAGATGTCCCGCGCAGGTGGCGAGAGACATCTATGGCGGTTCGTCGAGTACCGCTGCCGGAGCTGTCACGAGTGGTGTCTCGTCGATCACAGCGAGCGCGCGGCCAAGATGCGCGAGTGCAAATACTGCGCGCGCATCCCCGCCATCGAGGACGAGATTCGGGACCATCGTCTCACCTCTCTCCTGTGGGCTCACCAGGCCGTTAACGAAACCACCGCAAGGTCCGGAGAGGACGGGCAGGTTCTCGGCGGGCGCGCGGCGCTAACGCGCGACCGCCCTGACCGTCCTGCCGGAAGCGAGGGCTCGTCCCTCGACCCGGAAGCCGGGCCGCAAGAGGCCGACGGCCGTCGGCCGAAAACGAGTGGCGGTGCGGTGCAGTGCTGTCTGTCTGACTTCCTTCGCGCAGACGGGGGCTCGCGTGAGTAGCGAAGGGACCTCCACACCCGGCGCTCACGACTCGCCAGCCAAGAGTGGTGACTCTCGGCCTTCCAAGGAGACTAACTCTGTAGAGACTTCTACCGCCGGTTCTCCAGCTGAGGACAACTACGAGGAAAGAGTCCACGAACGCGTACTGGAGTTCATCGAGAAGTACCCAGAACTGGCCGAGACACCAATCTGTGAGACTCACGGTCGAAAACTTCGGCGCATCGTGACCGAAGCCGATTGGCGTGATACGTTGGTGGAACCAGAGGACCCGATGGAGAACGCATTTTACGTAACTGAACTTGAACGCCGGTCCGCCTCGACATGGGCTGACGCTCTGAGTGCGTTCCTCACTGCGCACGTCGATTACAAGGGCCTCTTCGCGCGCTTCGCAAACGACGAAGGCGAAGAATTTGAGATACCGCTAACTGACGCCTGGGGAGAGACATACTCGAAGAAACAGTACGCTCGGGCGCTTGCACTCCAGCGTCAGATGGGTGGAGGTGAACGCCCTTCCGGTGGTGAGGCAGTAGCGGCGTGGGAGTCTCCCGCGACCGCGATGCTGACTTTCACCGCATCATCGGTTCCCAACGGAGAGCGTATCTCACCTGTCGAACACACCGATGCGCTACACGAATCATTTTCATACGACGGTGTGCGAGACACGCTTCGGAATACGATGGAGTACCATCTCGGCCTCGAGGCCGACGAATGGGGTTACTGGCTCCAGGCTGAACCCCACGGAATGGGTGGTGACGGAACTGGGATGAACGCTTGCTATACCCACCTTCACGTCGGCGTCTACTTCGACGCCTTCGAACTCGACCTGGAGGCTGTCGGCCCAGAGTTTGAACGAGTGATAGACAAACACGTTGAAGTCTGCGAATACGCGTCTTTCAGTGCTCACGATTACACAGATACGGACTATCTCAACGATTCGGACGGCTGTATTTCGCTAAACACTGGTGTCGAAAACATGGGTTCGTACCTCGCGGCGTACATGGGTGGCTACACCGAGGAGTTACTGGACAAACCAGTGGAATACCTCGCATGGGGCGCAATCTATTGGTCCGCTGCTCGACGTCGAACTTCTCGATCGAAGATTGTCACCGAAGCAATCGCCGCGGATGCGTGCGAACAACGGGCCGAATCGCCTGAATCGAACCAGACCGACCCTCACGGAAAATCTGTGACTTGGAACGACGGCCGCGGCCCAGACGTGGTCTGTGCTTGTTGTAACTCCGGCTGGAGTATCGACCAGTCCCGCCTCGATCCGCCTGTTTCAGATCAGGAACTATCTACTGCACTTCCTGATGGTGATGAAGAATCAGATGAGTTCTCCTCTGAACTCTCGCTTGCCGAACGCTGGCCCAATGCTACCTCTGCCGCGACTATCGGTGAATCACCGACCCGGACAACGATACGAACTCGTGTTGAGCACGAACTCAAGCTCTGCGACGAAGTGCCATCTGTTCCGTCGATGCTCGGCCGTCTGTTTATCGACCCGAAGTATGCCGA
>NZ_LOPV01000715.1 GCF_001469865.1 Haloferax profundi | reverse complement strand
ACGGAAGAATCATTCCGACGTGCTTCGCTCGAATCGGAATGGCGACTCGAGGCCATCGTCGATCGGGACGGCGAAGAGCACATACCTGGCGGTGGTGGCGTCGATATGGTATCGCTGAAGCTGCCAGTCCAGCGTATCCTCGACGAGACGAGATTACAGTACGATCTGAAAAAAGGTGAGATGTGGCGGTGTTCGAAGTGTAACTTTGGCGGCTACAACGCAAAATCACATGCTCGGCACTTTGTCGAACAACACGGTATTGACCATCCGGAAAGTGCTGATTCAGTGCTTCATGTGGAGGATTACTTCAATCAGAACAGAGATTGTATGATGTTCACTGGTTCTGATGAAGATACTACATTGACAGATTAATATTCTGTCTTGCTATATGCCATGAATGAGATTCTCTTACCCAATTATCTCCAAATAATTGTAAATAGATTAATAATATAGAGGGATTGACTTTAACTGGTGGAAAATATGGGGGTCACAATAAAAATAGAACGACGTCTTCTACTGAAGGTCGTCTGTGGGGGAGTCGTTGCTGTCACAGGTTGTGTTGGATCTGGTGGTGAAGAGCAAAATGCTCAGGCTGATACTTCAACGCCGACAGCGACTGAAACGCCAACGCCGACAGCGACTGAAACGCCAACACCAAAATCTCAGACTTGCAAACCTGTTGTTCAAGATACTATCGAAAGGAAAGGCAGTGAGTCGTGGAGTACGGAAGAATATCTACCAATTGATTCTGTCATGACTGTTACAGTCCAAACAGTGCAAGGGAAAGTTCCAGTTATGGATATTGTCTCTCCATCTGGCGAAAGGATTGTCGATGACATGAGTGAAAACCCGATTCGGTATCAACACAAATCAACCCAAGCTGGAGAGTACATTGTCTCTTTACGTAATGGCGCGTTATTCGGTGAGAATGGCGTTTGGGACGTTGAGGTTGAAATCTGTCGGAATTGGCCGGAATCATGATTCCAAAACAGAACTAAACAAATACGTACAGAAGGCCAACCGTTATTCATTACTCATTTTATTTTCTAAGGGTCTACCGATAACAGCAGGCACAAGTTAGCATAAGCAGGCTTATTCTGAAACCTACCTCCTGTGAGAAGATTTCTATGAACTACAATTTAGAGAATACAGGGAATGACAACCTGACTAACGCTATAAAAAATAGCGACACACCCAATGCGAATGTCCCCGTTATGAACAGAGGAACCCAATCTGAGTAGGCGACTGCTGTTGAGAACGCTGCATGGAGCCAAAATAGCAGAACAATTCCTATGTAAACTGACGCTCTCTCTTTGCTTTTCCCTAATGCTGACCGATATGTGATTACTGCTAGACCAGAACTCATGAACAGGAGGTAGATCGGTTTGGTTGCGTTAGGCAAAATCTCCGAATTCACCAACCAGAATTGCAAAGTAGTTGCTTCTTTGAATGCCAACATTGGAATTAAATAAATAGAAGATGCGACGCCAGAGATCGTTATGAAAATTAGACCTGTTAAGAATAATCCTCCTGCCTCTTTCAAGTCGTCTTCGGGAAATGGTGACCCATCATTCGAATCCAATTTTCCTCTAAGGATCGACTGCCCAATGTAAATGAGTGCGGTGATAGTTAGAATAATCAGCTGTAAAAACCTCATCAAGGTTTGCTGTTCTACTGCCATTTCATCGACAATGAGTCAGATTGTATAAATAATGTCTGACTACTATCAATCTCAGTTCTACCACTTTTGCTAGGGTTCCCTTCAGCACTACTGTACCTCGAATACATCTTTTTCTTGTATGGCATCTGAACCAATGTCGTTCGATGACTTCGAAGAAACGAAAGTCGAGAACGACTACGACGACGGTGTTGAAGAGATCAAATTCGAAGTAGACGAACCGGTTGTCGGCGTTATCGTCGACATTGACCGCGACGTCGGACCGAACGAAAACGATGTGATTCACCTCGCCCGTGGCGGCGACCTCGGCGACCGCGTCAAGTTCTGGTCGAACGGCCAGATTCGCCGCGTGATCGAGAAGAAAGGCCTCTCGAACGGCAGCTGGCTCGCGGTCAAGAAGACCGACGAGATGCGGTCGTACGAGGTGGAGAACGACGACGGCACCACGGAAGAGCGTGAGTACCACGTGTTCGACGTGAGGGGCGAGTAATGGCGTCTCGCTACTCGAAGGGCCTGAGCGGACTCGCGTCCGACTACGCGATGCTGAAGACGATTCCAGCGATGTTGTCGGTCGTGTTCGTCGCCACGGGCCTGTACGCGTTCGGTGGTGTCTCGGACATCACCATCACCTGGCTGTCGAACTACACGCTCACCAGCGAGCACGCGACACTCGGGAGTATCGTCGTGTTCGCGCTGGCGTTCATGAGTTCCGAGACGAAGTCCCTCGAGTACTACGAGTACTGGGAGATGGGCTTCATTCTCGCATCGCCCGCTGTCATCCTCGGCTGGGAGTACACGACACAGATTCCTGACCTCCTGCTCGGTCTCGGCGATCCCCTGGGCGCGCAAGTTGCGTTCGTGATCACGGTCGTCGGCTGGGCTGTCGCAGTTCGCTGAGGTACCCAACCATGGCACAACATTTTCAACCGACCAAACTGCAAGCAGCTGCTGGCATCGGCTACCTGCTGGCCGTGTTCGCCGCGGTCTCGTTCATCGTGCTGGAGGCGATTCCGGCATGAGCGACTTCCACAAGAGTGGTCTGCTTATCACGCTTGGGTCGGGCTTCACTGTCCTGTCCTACGTGCTGACCGGCTTCTCGAACTACGCTGGTACACAAGGTGGACTTGAAACAGCAATTCCATTCGCTCTCGCGGCGATGTACGTTGCTGCGGATGCGTTGAACCTCGGTAGCTCTTCGACCTCTACCAGCTCAAAAGAGGTGAGTCGATGAATCGCGACCTCGCTCACCGTGGTTTCGCTATCGTGTTCGCGTTCCTTCTCGTCAGTTCCGCCTTTGTCGCTCCGGTCTCTGCTGACACTGTTACAGTCGATGGTGACTGTGACCCGACCGGTCTCCTCCGCGACTTCGTTGGTGGTTTTATCGGTATCTCTGACCCGTTCGGAACCTGTGACATTGGTTTCACTGATTCCGTCCAAGATGTAAAGACGCTCGACGGCGAACAGACTCACCTCGATATCTACTCTGCCGCGTCGGGACAGAAGGCTCAGGCGCAGGCGTTCAACGCTCCGTTCGACAACTACGTCAACGACACCCAATCTGTTGCGTGGATGAAGGCTCAGGTCGCTGTTGCTGAAGCGTACAAGAACGGTTCGAGTAAGGCTGAGGCTCAGATTGCCGGTCGTCAGGCCGTCGCAGACTACTACGCTACAAAACAGGTCAATCTCATTGAGCAATGGAATGTCACACTAAACAGCTTCGAAGTCCTACGCCAGCGGGCGATAAACGAGAGTGCTGTTGGTGACGACACTGTCCGTTTCTATGGGGCTGATGGTGACCCGACGTACCAATCTTCGACGGTGGTTAACGAAACCCTCGTCAACGGTAGTACGTATCAGTCCAAGGCTGCTACTGTTGAAGCGGCCTGTGGCGGTAGTGCGTGGACACCCACACTGTCCGTTTCAAGCGGTGGCTACTGGCATGAGAACGTCGATTGTGCTGCCTCTGTTGATGGGATCGAGGTCACGCCTCCTGACACTAACTACGACACTCTGACGTACGTGGTCTTAGACGACTACGAGTCCCGCTGGGACCGAATCGTTGCCAAGCAGACTGCACTCAACTCCGAAGTTGACAACTTCGTCAACGCGACGTGGACCGACTTCGAGAGTGGTGCAATCAACGCTTCGGACGTGATTAGCGCAAATACCGCGATGTTCGAATACGGTACAGAAATCGACGGAAACGAGAGTCTATACGCTTCAACTGCCGCGCTTGCCATGATGGGATTCGACACCCCGAATCTCAACTCGTCGGGTCTGATGAACGTGACGTACAACAACGTCACGTATCAGGGTCTCGTGTTGGCTCGTTCGGCTCCTAATGACTCGTGGACTGCGAACACTACGTACAACGCTTCGAATATCACGGGACCAGTGTTCATCGCCACTGCTGACGGTCGTAAGATCGACATAACCGGTCAGTTCACCGTTGACGACATGACTGCGAAGGATGGGTCCAAAATCCAGTCTCAGAACACTACGAAGTACGTGTACAAGACTGTGAATACAACACAGCTGCTTGAAATGCAGCAAGAGATTGAGAACCTTCGCGAAGAGGTCGAAGCCCGCGAACAATCCGCAGGTGGCTCGTCGTCTGGCTCTGGTCTCTCGACTGAGGTGATGGGTGGTCTCCTCCTCGCTGGTGCTGCTGCTGTCCTACTCATCCAACGGGAGGGTAAACAGTGAGATGATTGTCTGGCTTCTCAAGCAACTCCCGCTCGGTCTGATCGCTGGTGTCGCTATCCTCGTGGTGACGCTCCAGGTGATCGGCATCGACGTGGCGGGAATGGCCTCGAACTTCGTCCTCGACCTCCTCGGTGTCCCCGACTGGTCGGGCATGTTCGGTGGCCTGCTGTAACGCAAACCAACCTCCTTCCACCCCTACCCGCATGAAAATCAGAACCCTCACGCTCGTCAGTTGCATCGCTCTGCTGCTCGTTGCGACCGGTTCGGTCGCTGCACAGGAGAACTCGACCGCGACCGCGTCTGCTCCGACAGAGACGACGACAGTCGCGGCTACGTCCACGGCTTCGGAGTCGTCGAACGCGACGAACTCCTCGACCACGTACTTCGGCGACGTGGCTGGTGATCGCGCCGTCCGAATCGTCTCTGCTGAGTACGTCGACGGTACTGCCGTACTCGTACTCGAATCAGATCTGCCGCGGACCGTCACGGTAACTGCGCCCACTGGGTCAACGTCGGCTGGCGCGGCAGCCGGAAATCTGGTCTCTCGACCGATTCCCCCAGGGCGGACGACGATTCGAATTGACTCACCTGAACCACGCGTGACTATCGTCACATCATACTCTATCGAGAACGGCAAGTACACTGAAATCCGGTTCGAGGACGGTTCGGCGCTCATCGCTGGCCCGTTCACCGGAAAAGACGTGCGAGACGCCGCAATCGGTGGCGCACTCGGCACCGGATTCGGTGCGCTCCTGATAATTGTCCGTCGACGATTCGGCCTCCATCGAGGCATGGAGCGTGTCGCATGAGCGACGAACAACTCGAGCCCGAGGCTCACGAACCGAATCGAGAGGCACCGGACGAACCGGACATGTCGGCGGCCTCGACGACGGTCGCACCCGAACCTGAAGCCGGGCGACTGGTCACAGCGTTCGTCTGGGTGATGCGCTACGGCGTTCATCTGACAGTCGCCGGGACGCTCCTGCTCGTCGGTCTCGTGCTCGTCTTCGACGTTCGAGTGCCACGCTCCCTGCAAATCATCGGCCTCACTGCTGGCCTGTCAGCGGCGCTCGCTGGCCGCTGGGTCGGCGGTCAGGCTGTGGACCTAATGGGTGGTCCGCAGATGATGTGGCTCGTCGACCTCGACCTGCTCGACCGAGACGGCGCGGGTGTCTACACCTGCCCCACACCCCGATGGTCCGAGTGGACTGTCGTCGACGGCCAGCTCTGGTGGGCAACGCCGAACCTCGCGTTCGGTCGTGGCGTCGACCTCGACGCTCGCGAAGTCGCCGGCACCTGGGTCGGGTCGCTACCTGACCCGATTCTGGCACGGGCGCTCGAATACCTCCGGTACAACAGAAAGCAGCTCGAACCGAAGGCTCGCAAAGGCGAATCCCTCGAAATCAACGCGTTCGCAATCGTTCGCTCGGCGGCGGTTCGAACAGTGAAACACGTCGTTCGGACGTTCGAGAAGGGCTCGTTACCGGACGACGGCGAAGCGCTTCACTCGGAAATCGACTCCGTCCTGGAAGACTTCGACCTGGACGGTTCGGACGAGATTTTCGACCAGGACCCGACCGAGTGGAAACCCGGTGACGACGAGCCGGCACCGGACCCACTGGCGAAACTCGCACAGCAACAGCAATCAGCAAATGGAGAATCACAATGAAACTCGAACTCGAACTCTCGACCCGTGAAAAGTACATAATCGCTCTCTCGCTATCGGTCGGCATCGTCGCTGGCCTCTGGTTCGGTCTCTTCACGATTCCGACCAGGGCGCTCGACGTTCCGATGCGCTTCCTCGAGGACGG
>NZ_LOPV01000714.1 GCF_001469865.1 Haloferax profundi | reverse complement strand
ACGCCGAATCCGTCGTACTACCCGGTGACGACGATGCACCTGATCGTCTCGGTTGGCTTGCCTCTCGCGACGGCCTACATCGTCCGGAACCACGCTCGAAGCCAGAAAGAGGACGAACCGGACGACGAACTCACACCTGACCGCTCCGACGGCGACGGAGATGGGCGCGACTCCGCTCACGACCTCGACGGCGGTTCGTCGACGCCATTCGGACCGCACCCGCTCGACGGGGGTGTCTCGGATGACTGACGAACGCCTGCTGAC
>NZ_LOPV01000713.1 GCF_001469865.1 Haloferax profundi | reverse complement strand
CGAAACTGTACGAGCAAGTACAGGGACGCATCGACGGAGACCATCGTCTCCTCGACCACGCGGGACTGCCGGTTTCGAAAGGAGACCACGCGAACTTGTCGTTCCTGAACTCGCTCGACCTCACGGACGATGAGGACCTCGCCGACTCGTTCGCTGAAACCTCGCTCGGTCAACTCGTTGATTCGTCGCTGCGGACGGAAGCCGCAACCCGCGCTATCCAATCGTCGCACTCGACCGCGCTCTCGTACCTCGTCGGCGTGACCCAACAGGACCTCGACGCCAGTTCACTGACGCTCCCACTTCGACTAATCGACGAACTCGAAAACGGCGGTGGTCTCACCACGATTACCGGCGCGGGGAACCCGAACACAGGAAAGACGAACACGATGTTCCTGCTGAACGGCGACCTCGCGCGGGCCTACTGGGGAGATGACCTCCTGGTAATCTCGAACGTCGGCACGTGGGACGGTGCGGACATCGTGGTTCGGTCGATGTACGACCTAATGGACGTGCTGCTCACCCATCGTGACCGACCGAAGACGGTGACTATCGACGAAGGTTCGACGCACTTCGACGCCCGGACGTACCGGCGAGAAGTGGCCTCGCAGTGGACCCCCGCAATCAAGCGATTCTCGAAACTCGGCGTCGAGTCCGTCGGCGCAATCGGTCACACTGGAAAAGACGTCCATCCTGAACAGAAGCGTCTCTCGACGCTCTCGTTCTACAAGACGGCGCAGGATGAGGTGACGTTCTACCGCGACTGGCCTGACGATGCTGACAAGCCGACTGGCGAGCTGTTCGGTGGCTCGCTCGTAAACCTCGAACCGACGTTGGAGAAGTACGACCCGGACGATGCTGCGCCGTGGGCGTGGGACTTACCGAGTGATTTGTTTCAGGAGCAGTTCGAAGACTGGGAGGAGTTCCATGAACTGCTAATCGATTCTGGAACTACAATCTAACAGCCTGATATTCGATTTTCATCATGGTCAGATATGACGGAAAGTATTATAATCACACAAATTATTATTTGTTATATGACATCAGAGGGCGAGTATTCCTATGACGATTTTGAACAGTTGGCAACCAACTATGATATGTTTGAACGGCTTGCAACTACGTTGGATAGACCTTCAATTGGACGAACAGTTACTCACGCTGTCTTGCTCCAACTTGTAGGCTCTTCCAGTTATGAACTGATACCTGGTCAGGAAGTACGTGGAGACATTCATTTGGCAATCATCTCTGATTCGACAGCCAATTTGTCTCGGTACCTTTCACTGGTCGTAGAGATTGCACCACAGGAAACTGCCCGTCTCAATGGCACAAGCACGTCGCTTGCGGGCATTGTCGGAAGTGTTTCTGGTGGAACTCTCACACCTGGACCAATAATTGACGAGTCGGTAGGTCTCACAATAATCGAACAATTTGATTCGGCTCGAGGAAAATCTCAAAATGCTTTCCAGCAGGTCATGGATAGTGGACAGTATTCATTCGCGAAGGCCAATTATCGCGACACTGTTGATGCTCCTGGCTCGATTCTAATTGGTCTCACACCTAAGTATGGTAATTTCGATGAATACGAACCGGTTGTTGACCAACTCAACCTCACACCATCTCTTGTCTCTGGTGTTGATCTTCCCATCGTCAATTTCGGGAACGGAAAATCATCTGAACAAACAGATCTGGATCGTCTTCCTATGGACCTTGCTCGAGAGTATATCTCTTATGCTCACTCGGTTCATCCGGGCGTAGAAAACATTGCGTTAGAGGAAATTAGAAATTACATTCGAGAATTGAAGTCCAATCTTGACAACTCAGGATCTTCATTCCCATTCGGCATATCTCGATTGCATGAAGCCCTCATTCGCTTTTCAAATGCCCATGCTAAAATTCAACTTTCCGAACAAGTGACCCAGTCTGATGCTCAAAGAGCAATTGACTTGGTCAATGATTCGTTTACATCGCTTGGTTTCGATCCAGAGACTGGTGAATTCGGTTCTGAACAAGGCGATGTAATATCTTTAGAATTAGAAGCACACGAAGAATTTCTCCTCATGTTGATTCGGTCGGAAGTTGATGCTTTCGAAGAAGGAGTACCTCACGAGTTTGTCTTGGAAAAAGCACGGGAGGCAGGAATCGATGAACGTACTACAATTGATGGGCTTGAAGCATTGAAAATGAAGGGAGATGTATACGAACCCAGAGGTGAAATCTATCGGCCTACGTAACTTCTAATTTTCTCAGATTGAAAAATTAGTTTTCTCTTCCCGGCTCTTTTCTGCCGATAATACTAGCAAATAAGGAATGTTTAATAGAATGTCATTATGTCCATTAATTAGTGTACCGATACACTCCCTCCGAAATCGACTATCAGCGCGCCAATCACCAGGCGAAGGTCCAAGATCGAAAGAACCTCGATGTAAAGCGAATCGGAAACCTCGGAGAACTCGCATTTGAGCAGTTCTGCCGCGAATACCTCCCGGTTGACCTCTGGGAATGGAAGAACGAAGAACCGATGCGGCGATGCAACCCGGAGAGTTTCTCGCCGTACGACTTCGAAGTATTCGGCTACGAAGTCGATGTGAAGACCTCGCGCGACGTGTCGGCGTTCCTCCCCGAAACCCTCCTCGACAACGACCCAGACGACGATATCATAGTGATGGTCTGGCATCGAGACAACGAGGACAGTCTGATAATGCTCGGTTGGGAGCGAATCGAGACGCTGAAATCTAAAGCGGCATCGCAGGAGAAGTACTCCGGCGAGGAACCGGAGAAACTCGATCACCTCGCAGCACGACCGATGAACGAACTCATTGACCTCGGTCCGAACACGGCGTACATGAACCAGAAGCCGGAGAATCCGTTTTCGCCCGGCGACCGCGTGAAAAAGAAGGGCGACGACGATGCATCAGTCGCGGTCGTCGTCGAGGTGCTCCCACCGGAGAAGAACACTGGGGCGTACGGACAGGAGATGGACGGTGAAGCAGTCAGTGTCGCGTTCCCGTCCAGCCTCGACGAAGGTCCCGGCGAATGGCGCGATATTCATCCGGCACTGTATTCGTCGTACTGCTACGACCAGAATATCAGGCTCTACACGTACAAGCACTCGAATCTTGAGTTTGCCGAGGAAGAATAGACAGTATTCAGAGAATCCTGCTTTTGCGATCCACTTTCAAATACTAACACCGTTTGCTGACACTGTCGTCAGCGTTCATCCACACAAAATGCTATTTATCCGGGCCATCTGGTCAACGTATGACATCTGAAAGAGAATACGGGCCAGATGATTTTGAGCAGATGGCCACCAGTTACGATATGTTTGAACGGATTGCAGTGACACTTGATCGACCAGATATTGATGGGAAAGTCGTTCACGCAGTAACTCTACAACTTGTCGGTGCCCCTGCTATTGAACAAGGACTCGGTGAGGATATCCGAGGGAACATACACCTTGCTATAATATCCGATGCAACAGCGAATCTTTCTCGTTTCATCTCTGCTGTCATCGACCTTGCACCTCAACAGACCGCGCATCTGAATGGTACAAAAACATCACCCACAGGTGCCATTGGTAACGTAACTGGTGGAAATCTTTCGCCAGGCCCGTTGCTCGATGAAAATGTAGAACTCACCGTAATCGAACAGATGGATTCGGCAAGTACGAAGCTTCAGAATGCGTTTCAACAAATCCTTGACACTGGAAAATATTCGATTACGAAATCTAAATTCAGAGGTACTGTTGATGCTCCGGGGTCCGTCCTTATCGCCAAGAACCCCAAGTATGGCACATTTGACCAGTATGAGCCCATCGGCGAGCAGATTGATTTGACACCTGCGGTAACTGCAGCTGTCGATTTGTCTATGACAAATGTCACGAAATCAGCTTCGGAATTGGAAACGAGCGAAGAACCTCTTCCTCCCTCTATTGCGCGCGAATACATCTCTTTTGCACGTTCAAACAGTCCCTCTCTTTCAACTGAAGCAAGAGAAGAAATTAAAAAGTATGTCGAAGGACTGGTGACAAAGCTTGAAGATTCTGGCCTTGGGGGGAGCGTTGGTACTGTTCGCTTACAAGAATCGCTCGTGAGATTTTCTCTTGCTCATGCACGTCTTAGCCTTTCTACTCAAGCTTCGGCAGGTGACGCAAAGAGAGCAATTCAACTGGTTCAAAACTCTCTAAGGGATCTGGGCGTTGATCCTGAAACTGGCTCTTTCGATGGTGAAATTGTTGAGACAGGTCGCCTGAATCGTGAAAACAAACAGCCAAAAAATTTGCTTGAAAGTATTCGAAAACTCAATGAAGAACATTCTGGTGGTGTACCTCTCGATGAGATTCATAAAGCGGGGAAGAACCTCGGTCTATCCACCTCTGAAACAAATGAGCGAATTGAGAAACTTATGACGAAGGCAGATATCTACACGATTGCTGAGGACCTCTACCGGCCTACATAGACAAATTTAGAACCTCATCCCACCCATCCACCCGCCCCCTTTACGGGTAAGGGTGGTGGGTGCTTACTCTTCGTCGTCGAGTTCGGAGGCGTCGAGATCGCCAGAAAGATACTCACTACCTCTGTCTGCGATTTCGTAGTATCCCCGCTCGACTCGCGTGACGAAACCCTGTTCAACGAGAATAGATAGCCGCCTGTTGACTTCCGAGCGGGTCTTGTCGATGTTCTTCGCTATGACTGCGGGGGAGAGAATCATCCCAGATGAATCGAGAGCTTCCAAGATTCTCTCGTCGATTGGCATCTGCATCCAATCTCCCGGTTTGCGCATGGAATGTTCTCAGAACCCAACTTCTTACACTTGCCTATGTGATTGAATGATTGGATTAATCAATGTGGTTAGATACACTAATTAGTGAGAATATTTTTGTACTTGTGCTGTGAGGTAACGCTCAACGGAAGCTATACGCGACCCTGACTGTCTTCAGGTTCGTCAGAAAGCGGACCCGGTGCTGGAACACCGACCCGCGATGGCTCCCGTAATCAAGGTACGGAAGCATGTTCACCTACACGACTCGGGGTATTCAACCCCTACGACGGCGACCGCGCACCGACTTGACGAAAGAGACCAGTTTCACTTTCGCTCAAACGTTTACTTTCACTCTGCATACATGGCTTGACCTTTTACTAAAACGGCTGAAACAGTCAGACTGGCTGACGGTCCCCTTCGGGAGCGCGTACCCTACCAAAAGCAGCGCCCCCGACCCGGACCGTGGCCCCATAATGGAGACCATGATTCGATTGGCAAACCCCCACTGTAAGCGTAGCGAACCGGTTGGAAGTGAAACCTCATGTGAGGTGGTTCGATGAGCAAACTCGAACCGCTCGAACCCGAGCTGGCCGTCCAGATGTACCTGGACGCTCGCCGGGACGAACTCGCAGACTGGACGCTCAAATCTCACAAGTATCGACTCTCCGCGTTCGTCCAGTGGTGCGAAGAGAGCGACATCGACAACCTGAACGACCTGAACGGTCGGGACCTGTACCGGTTCCGGGTGTGGCGGCGCGAAGGAAACTTCGACGTCGACGACGGCGAAGAACCGAAGCCAATCGCTCCAGTCACGCTCAAATCGCAGCTGACGACTCTCCGCGCGTTCCTCCGATTCTGTGCTGACGTGAACGCTGTGCCGGGTGACTTCTACGAGCGCGTTGCCCTGCCGAAGATTTCCGGGACGGACGACGTGAGTGACTCGACGCTCGAACCGGACCGGGCGACTGCGATTCTCGACTACCTCTATCGCTATCACTACGCCTCGCGGAAACACGTCGAATTCGCGCTGCTGTGGGAAACCGGCGCTCGGATGGGTGCGATTCGTGGCCTCGACCTGCGCGACCTCGACCTCGATGGGCGGAAACCGACGGTTCGCTACGTCCACCGGCCAAATGAAGGAACTCCTATCAAGAACGGTGAGCGGGGCGAACGGTACAATTCCATCTCGGACCGCGTGGGGAAGATGCTCGAGGCGTACATCGAGGGTCCGCGCGTCGAAGCAACTGACGAGTTCGGTCGGAAACCGCTACTGACGACGTACAACGGGCGGATTTCAGCGAGCGCGATTCGGCAGGACGTGTACTCGGTGACTCGCCCCTGCTGGTACAGCAAGGAGTGTCCACACAATCGGGAGATTTCGACGTGCGAAGCGGTGGAGATCAATCACGTCAGTAAGTGTCCCTCGTCTCGGTCTCCCCACGACGTTCGGAAGGGGGTGGTGACGCTCTACCGCCGCGAGGAAGTCCCTCGACGAGTCGTCTCCGATCGCCTCGACGCCAGCGACGCGGTGCTCGATAAGCACTACGACCGTCGCGGCGAGCGCGAGCGTGCTGAACAACGCCGGAATCACCTGCCGTGGTAAAATGACGGGAGTTAGTCAAATGAGAACGCAAGAGGCAGTTTATATACCCCGGTTTACGAACCCCTGCAGCGCCCATGATTCTTCCGCGAACAACGTGAGCGGAGAATCATCTCCGCGAAGGAATTGAACTAGCGAGCAGCTTCGCTGCGAGTGAAGTTCAAATCCTGCAGCGTCCATCACCCCCAATCGTCTTCAAAATCAGTCTCAAATCGATAGGAACCAGTATCGAAGGCGGATGAAGGTCTCTCCTCAGTAGAAGACTACTCTTCTGAGGGAGTGACGTTGACGGTGTTATCGAACGCGTTCTGTTCGTCGTACCGGGCCTTGATCTCAGAGAGACGGTCGAAATTGTCACCGTAGACTCGTTCGACGGTCTCTTCGCTCCCTTCGGTGCTGACGCCAGTGAAGCCACCGTAGGCACCGTATCCACCGAGGCTTCGGAACAGGTCGTCACCGTCGCGTGCCCACTCGACGTTCGCGTCATCCTCGCCATCGTCCCAGTTCGCCTCGACAGTAATCATGTATTCCGCGTCGCGGTGCGGATACGCCGTCTCGTCGCCACCGACGTCGCTAATCGCACCCCCCATCTGCCAGACGCCGACACCCGAGAGTGGAGACTCGGCCTCGTTCGCGTGGTCCACGATAGCGTCGATGACGTCGTCGGAGAGATCATCGACGAAGCACGACCGATGACAGTAGTTCCGGCCCTCGGGGAACATCATCGTTCCCAGTTGGTGCAACATCAGGTACGGCATCGGTTCACTCATGTCGAGCAACGGCTCGTCGACGAGTTCACGGAAGGGCTGAAGCGCCTCCATCCCGTCCTCGGGACTTCCAATGTAACACCCCAGAACCGCAACCGCGTCCTCTCCGACGAGTTCGTCGGGCATCGGTGGGAGGTTCGGCACGTGGCTCTTCAGTGCGAGGGTCGTCACCTCGTCCGACGCGTCTGCTGCCGCCTCACGATACGCCTCGAAGACTTCCTCGGTCTGTTCACCGGGGTAGAAGACGCCGAGACCCGCGACGATGGGGCCGACTTCGTACAGTTCGAACTCGAAGTTGGTGACGACACCGAAGTTCCCGCCGCCACCGCGAACTGCCCAGAACAGGTCTTCGTTCTCGTCTTCACTGGCGGTGACGAGTTCACCGTCAGGCGTTACAACGTCTACTGATCGGAGCGCGTCGATACCGAGACCGTGTTTGCGGCGCATCCACCCGATTGCGCCACCGAGCGTCGACCCCGGAATCCCGACGTCGCCGGCACTTCCCGTCGGTGTCGCGAGCCCATAGTGCTGAGACTCGATGAGAACGTCGCGAGCGCGACACCCCGGTCCAACCTGTGCGACGCGCTCGTCCGGGTCGACGTGGACGTGGTTCATGTCTGCGAGGTCGAGAACGAGTCCGTCGTCGACCGTCGAACTCCCGGTTTGGTTGTGCGCACCGCCGCGAACCGAGAATGGGAGGTCGTGGTCGGCTGCGAACGTGAGGCTCGTACTCACGTCTGCCACACCCTGACAACGAACGATTAGTCTTGGATACTTGTCGACGAGCCCGTTCCACACGGAACGCTCCTCGTCGTAGCTCTCATCGTCTTGTGAGACGAAATCGCCCCGAAGGGACATCGCGAACTCGGTGATGGCTTCGTGACTCGATTGAGCGTCTACTGTTTCAGAACTAGACATTCAAGCAAACTAACCAGACAGGGGAGTGTAATAGCTTTCGGAAGATACCACTGGTATATCCGTAGGCCCGCATGCGATTTCAGACGAAGAAAGGGAGCCGTAGTATCGGTGACTGAACGGGGGACATCCACGTTGCGGAAGGAGGACACGGGTATTGCAGCGCCGTGGGCGTGAACCGACCGATTGGGCCGTTTGAGAGTCGTTCGAGCTGAGTGCAACTGACACACGAACCATCCCCGACACATCACACGAAAATCAAAACATCCCACAAGACACGCGGAGAAGAAGGCTCAAATACTATCCAGTCGAGCCGAAGGTAGAATGAAGCACTGCCCGCATCCCGGGTGTTCGTGGCAGGCGATTGCCCCCACAGCGGACGCTGCGCTGACGCAATACGCCGAGCACCTCGTCGAGGAACACTCCCGAACGGTCGACGTGGATATCCCAGACGGGATGGTTCAAATCAAACTCCAAGAGGGTGGCGAGTGGATCACCACGACGTTCGAAGAGGCACGAAAACTCCACGACACGGGGCACGACGAGTAATCGACCGCAGTCGTGGCCGAACTGGGGGACGCTCACTCCCGACGCTTCGCCCACGTCGACGGAACGTCGCTCCCACCTTCAACCGAGAGTCGGCCTTCGAACTTCGCAAACGTCGGATTCTGTACGAACTTCCCTCCCAACACCGTCTCACCCAATCCAAATTTCGTCGCCTCGTCGAGGAGACTCGCGGGCACGTGTGAGAGGATAGCCGAGAGGTGGTCCAAGTCGGACTGGGAGTTCATGCGCATCAAGAGCAGATTGTCACACTGCGAGAGGATGTTGTCGTGAATCTTTCCCGGCCGTTGGGTCGAAAGCAGGAGGTACAGTCCGAACTTTCTGCCTTCTGCGGCGATACGGACCGAGGTGTCGGTCGAAATCGCCTGTAAGTCGTCCGCCGGTTCCTGCGGACAGATGTTGTGTGCCTCGTCCACGACGACGAGTGTCGGCCGGCGTCGGTTCCGTTCCCGCCAGAGGTGCGTCAAGACGGCGTTGGTGACGACCCTCTTCTCGGATGCCGACCCGAGCGTCCCGATGTCGAGGACGAGACAGCGCCAATCGGACCGGTCGAGCGTGTCGACGAGCGACGATTCGCCGGGTGAACACCACACGTCCCAGTCTGCCAACCCGAGGTTCTCGATACGCAGGCCGAGTTGGCGGGCCTCCGCCGTGAAGTTGTGCGCGATTGCGTCCTGTACTTCGTCCCACGAGTACTCTCGGTCGTCGAGGCCGTCGAGGACGTGCCAGAACGTGTTGAACTCTTCGCGGTCGTCGAGTGGGTCGAGTTCGAGGACTGTCCCCTGTTCGGTTCGACTGAGGTCACCGAAGCGAACCCGTAACACGTCGTCGTCCTCGTCCGCCACCGTCTTCGGCCGATAGACGTGCAACCCGTCGGTCGCTTCTCGATAGCGCTCGACCAACTCGTCGTACGCCTCGGGCGAAAGCGGGTCCGAACGGAACCGATTCACTTCCTCGCGGGGGCGTGGTTCGTCCAGACCGATGAAGTCAGAGTTCGGGTCGACGACGATGATTCGCAGGTCGGTCTCGAGCAGTAACTGTTCGAGGACGATACCGAGCGAGAACGTCTTTCCCGACCCGGATTGTCCACAGAGGAAGGTGTGCCGATTGAACCCTCCTGCGTCGAGTCGGACCGTTGCGTCTCCGTCCACGTACAGCGCCTGTCCGATAGGGAGACTCGCATTTCGACGCGGTCCAGCCAAGTATCGACTCACCAGCGCGGCGTCTGCTCGGTCCAACGTGGCAGTTTGAAACGTGTCCGTGTTCGACGTCGGAGCAATCGAATCTGCGGTGACGGTCCCGAGGAGGACGCCAGTTCCTTCCAACGCCGAGACCCGCAACCGGTCTGTGACACTGGACATGTTCACGCCTTCGGGAAAGATATCTCGTTGGATGTCGAGTTCGAGACCCAGTTCTGCACCCTCGCGCTTGACGACCGCTTTCGTGATAATCTGCCCCAGATAGTGCTGGTCGTCGTCCGTCGCTATCTGGACGTAACTCCCGACCGGGATGGGAAGTGACAGCGGCGCTTCGTAGTGGAACGTCCGCCCGTCGATAGAGTACGCGAACTGCGCGACGTTTTGCGCCGCCCGCGATTGAAGATAGTCGTGAAACGCTCGGAGGTCCCCGCGAAGTTTCTCTAGTTGCTGTTCGTTCAGGTGGTTCTCGTCGTCGCTGTCGTGGTCGTTCATCGACGGTGTTCTCCCGTAATACTCGCTGCGCGGCTTCGATACGGTCAGCTCAGAACTCCGTACTCACTGAGAGCTCTTTGTTAGACCGTCTCAAATAGGGCGTGTGACAGCATAAACGAGGGGCCTCGGGTCGGTGACAGTCGTCCCGTCGTAGAGAACAGGCTCTGAGTGCTGTGGGTCGTCACTCCAGATGCAGTCCGTCGAGGCCCGTTCGGACGTGGTCTCTGAGCGGCGACGTGGCGACGCCGAATCAGTGGGCACGCGTGGGGTACATGTTCGCGACGACTCTGCTCGTTGGAATCGCCGCAGTGGTCTTGGCTGTCGTCGGGGCGTTCAGTCACCGAACTGCGACGCGGCACTTCGTGTCACCCGTCTATTCAGGCATGTGAGGGTCCGAAGAACGTGTCTGTACCACGTGCCAGACGATACCGGATTAGGAGCGACATACCCGGTTGAGGAGAGCACGGAACCCGGGGCTGTCGTCGGAGTATGGCCTCGCTCCCGTGTGAGCAGACCTACTGTACCCATGCTGTGGATAACGATTGTATAACAATACAGACAGTCTGCGAATATCGGTGTAATATGAGTCATCTTCCTCGACAGGAGGAACGCACTGATGGATATCGCATCCAGCAGTTCACTCAGGACCACCTGGACGGATTTTTAGCTCTTCACGAACTCACCTACGGTGGTCACCCGTCGACGGCGCTCTTCGAGTGGCGGTACAACAGTCCGTACCTGGACGAGATTCCGATATTCGTCGCAGTCGACGACACCGGCACCGTCGTCGGTGCCACTGCGTTCTTACCCTTCAAAATCGCCGCGGGAGACTCCACGGCCCTCGCACTCCAACCGGCGAACGCGATGGTCCACCCGGACCACCGCCGGAACGGCCTCTTCAGTCGGACGTTGACCAGCGCAATCGACCACTACGAAGACAGCGACGCCGAGTTCTTCTTCAACTTCCCGACGGCCCCTGCACTCCCTGCGCTCACGAAACTCGGCTGGAAAGAAGTCGGGACAGTGCCGACGTGGTTCCGTCTTCAGCGACCCGTCGCAGTGCTCGACGGGGCGGTTCCAGATTCGATTGCTCCCGTCGCATCTCGAATCGCGACGGCACTCGCCAAAGCCCACAACCGAATCCGCCGGGGAGTTGCGACAGGAGACACGAGTGTCGACGTCGAACGATACGACGAACTCCCTGTCGGCCTGTTCACCGAACTGTACGAAGAGAACACTCCGGAGCACATTCACGTCGTCAAAGACAGGAAATTCTTCGCGTGGCGGTTCGGAAACCCCGAGTGGGACACTGTCTCGTACGTGGCGCGACGGGAAGGCCACCCAATCGCCGGTCTGGTCGCGTCTACTCGGCGGACGGACGGCCTCACCGCAACTGCGCTGATGAGCGTCCTTCCACCGGCGGACGCCGACCCGGATATCGACGCACTGGTCGTCTTACTCGACGCTGTCGTCGGTGACCATCGAGACGTAGACGTGATTCGCGTGAGTGGGTCGTCGCTCCCGACGTCGGTTCTCGAACGATTCGGCTTCCTCGACAACCACGCGTTGCCGCTGTCGCGCGTGACGAACAAGACGCACTTGGTGACGCGCCCAATCGTCGACGACGCCGAGCACAAGTGGTACCTTGATGAGAAGCTTCTCACGTCGCAGAATCAGTGGGTCGTCGAACTCGCCGACCAAGACGCTCCGTTCTGACGGCTCTGTGGGATAGCATCCGCTCACGCGCCGGACTGAAAACGACACCCGTCGCGGGTGCCACCGGGGATGAGTCTACTCGTCGAGGTGTTCGATACCCTGTTTCGACACGTTCGAACGGGTGACGTAGTCGTCCATCCACTCTGGGGCGTCGTCACCTTTCGCTTCGGTCCACGCCCACCCTTCGTAGATGTGGACCTTGTCTGTTCCTCGCTCGCGGAGTCTGAGCGTCGCGTGTCCGTCGACTTCGTCGCGACTCGGCGCGGGGTGCAGTCGTCGCGCGGCCTTCAACGCCGCCTGTCGGGGATATCGACCGCTGAACACGCTCGTCTCTTCGCCGTCGTCCTCCACGAGGACGAAATTTCGCTTACCATCTTCTCGGACCATGCGTGACCCTACCACGCACTCCAAATTAGTAGTTCGTATCGGCACACATTCTTTCGAACGTGGACGACGTGCCTGCCAGAGACGAGTGACGCGCCCGATTCGGGCGCACGCAGCGTCTACAACAGATCTTCGAGGCGTCGCCGATGGAACGACACCGCGCGCGTCCCAGTTTGTTCTGGGTACCCCGGCCGTGTCACCTCGCCGGCCGAATCGACTGCCGACCTGAGAACTGCCGCGATTCGGTAGATTGGTTCGACAGTCGGGTACGGTCGAACGGTCTCGTAGCCATCACGAAACGCTCGCCGAAGCGACGTGCCGTCGGTGACGTACCAGTCGGCGACGAGGTGTTCGACTTTCGCGACGGCGAGTGCCGGTTCGGCGGCGAGTGGATTCCCCCAGTCGAGGACGGCAGAAACCCCGTCCGACCCGACCAGGGCGTTCCCCGGTCTGAGGTCCCACGGGTAGAGACGAGACGGTGGGTCCTCGGGCACAGATGCGGTGTCGACTGCCGCCGAGAGTGCGTCGCGAATCGAGTCGAAGGCTGGTGGCAGTGCCTCGATGCCCGCGCGGACGTACGACGAGAACCACGTCTCCCAGTCGGTCGCTTCGACGGCGCGGAACTCGACGCGACTCTCGCCTCCGGTGTCCGCGGTGACCGCGCCGTACCCGTCGAGTGTGAATGAGTCGTGAATCTCTCCGAGGCCCCGGCCGAACGTTCGAGCGACGTCCTGTTGCGTTCTCTCGTCGAGGTGAACGAACTGTTCGTGGAGTTCCTCACCGGACGCCCGTTCGACGACTGCGTATCCACGGTCGGCAATCGTCCCCGTCGAGAGGACTCGCGGGACCGGAATCGAGGTCCGATTTCCAACTGCTCGTGCGAGGGTGGTTTCGAGATGAATCGCCTCCTCGTCTGTCGAGAGTTGGACGACGACTGCGTCACCGTCGACAAAGTCGACTATCGTCGTCTCCTTGTGGTTCCCGCGTCGCGCTGGCGTCGTCGACGCGACAGTGCGGTTCGGGAACTCGTGTGCCAACACGGCTACCACGTCGTCCATCGAATCAGTCATCGGTTCGAGTGCCGGAAATGTTCGTCGGAACGACACCACTCAGCCGAGGATGTCGGTGAATTCGTGCAGTGACGAGAGGACGTACTCCGGCGAGTACGTCCCCGTGTCGAAGTCACTGTCTGGGTCGTCTGGGCACCACGCTGCGTCGAGTCCGGCATCCTGTGCGCCACCGACGTCGTATTCGAGCGAATTTCCGACGTGGAGACTCGCGTGCGCGCCCACGTCAAGTTCGTCCAGCGCTCGCTCGAAGGGGTCGGGGTGCGGTTTTCGACGCGGCATGTCGCCTGCGTAGACGACCACGTCGAACGCGTCGGCGAGGTCTAGCGCGTCGAGTTTGACGGATTGACGACGTTCGGGACCGTTCGTCACGAGTCCGACGTGCGCGTGCGTCCGTGCGGCGTCGAGGGCAACGTTGGCACCGGGGAGGAACGAGACGGCCGTGTGGTCGACCGTCTCGATGAACCCACGGGCCAGTGCCTCGGCGTCGACAGTGCGACCGTACTTCGTGGCGACTCGCTCGAATCCGGTCGTCAGATACGACTCGGGGTCGTCGGGGTCGGGCGGGCCGTCGAGCGCCGACCAGAGGTCGGATGGGTCACCGAAGCGGTCGGCATCGGCGGCGGCGAACGCGCCGGCGTAGATGTCCTCACCGGACTGGTCGTTCTCGATGAGCGTCCCGTCGAGGTCGAACAGGACTGCGTCGAATGATGTCACTCCCGAACTAGGGGCGGTGAGGATAAAACGTTCCGCCCGGTGTCGAAGTGGCAATTGGTCAGTCCGAACACTCCGTTACGGTGGGACGTCGCCGTCTAACTCGTGGTACTCCCAGACGTGGTCTTTCAGTTCTTCTTCGGTGGCGAAGTGGTCACCGCACATCTCACACGTGAACTCGGGCGCGTCGCTGTCGCGGACACTCATGTTCTAAAATTGACGTTCGAGTGGCTTAACGGTACGTCCCGAACTGCGGCGTGGTTGGGGTTAGAAGCCCTTGCCGAGCAGTTCGCGGGCGATGATGGTCTTTTGAATCTCCGTGGTCCCCTCGTAAATCTGCGTAATCTTGGCGTCGCGGTAGAGACGTTCGACGTCGTGGTCGTTGACGAACCCAGCGCCACCGTGAATCTGGACCGCTTCG
>NZ_LOPV01000712.1 GCF_001469865.1 Haloferax profundi | reverse complement strand
CGTCGGTGGCGACGTTCGAGGCGAACTCTTTCGCCATCGACGCGAGGGCCGTCAACTGGCCTTCGTCGTTGTCGACACTCCACGCGGACTTGTAGGTCAGTTGCCGGGCCGCCTCGGTGGCGGTGTGCATCTCGGCGAGTTTGTGCTGGATGGCCTGGAAGTCACTGATAGAGCGACCGAACTGCTCGCGTTCCTTGGCGTACTCGAGTGCCTGCTCGCAGGCACCCTTGGCGATGCCGACACCCTGTGCGGCGACGGCGGTGCGCGTCTCGTCGAAGAACTGCATGAGTTGGAGGAAACCCATGCCGCGCGTCCCGACGAGGTTCTCTTCGGGGACGCGAACGTCGTCCAAGATGAGTTCGGCGGTGTCGCTGGCGCGGATGCCCATCTTCCCCGTAATCTTGTCCGCCGAGAAGCCATCTCGGTCGGCCTCGACGATAATCTGGGAGAATCCCGAGTATCGGTCGTCCACCTCGGGGTCAGTCTCGCACATGACGACGAAGTAGTCGCCGACGCTCCCGTTCGTAATCCACATCTTGTTGCCGTTGAGGACCCACTCGTCGCCGTCTTTCTCGGCGCGGGTCTTCACGGAGGTCACGTCGGACCCGGCCTGCGGTTCGCTGATAGCCGCGCCCATGACGGACTCACCCTCCACGATTGGTGGCAGGAAGCGCTCTTTCTGCTCTTCGGTCCCGAAGTTGATGATGGCTTCAGCGCCAAAGCCAGCGCTCGTGATACAGAGGCCGATGCCGGGGTCGACTGCGAACAGTTCCTCGGTGACGATGGCGTTCTCCAGCGAGGAGTACCCGACGCCGCCGTACTCGACGGGGAAGTGCGCCCCAGTCAGACCCATCTCGGCCGCCTTCTGCACGATGTCGTAGGGGTACTTCTCTTCGACGTCGTACTCGCTGGCGACAGGCGCAATCTCGTTCTCGGCGAACCGACGAACCTCGTCTCGAATGGCTCGTTGTTCCTCTGTGAGTTTGAAGTCCATGATTGATAGACACAAACGTGGCCAATAATGTTTGTCACACTCGGAACAACGTGCAACGAGTGGAAACGGGAAAATGCCTGTTGCCCGTTTTTCAGGACGAGTTTGGAGACTCGTTCGAGCGGGGACGTTCGCCCCCGAATCGGTCTTATCGCTCGCTGACGTATGCTGTCCATGAAGCGCCGTACGAAGTTCGCTCTCGCTGGAATCGGCGTCGCACTCGCTGCCACAGCGCTATCACGCGCTACTCGTTCGACAGACACCGAGACGGTTCCGTACACCGTGGTCGAGTCAGTCGACGACGTGGAGATTCGTCGCTATCCGACGACGGTGACCGTCGAGACGACGGCACAGAACACCGGCATCGCGTTTCGGCGACTCTTCCGCTACATCTCCGGGGCGAATCAACGTCGAGAGGACGTCTCGATGACGGCACCTGTGGCGACTGAACTAGTTGGCCCGGAATCTGGAACGAAGATTCCGATGACGGCCCCAGTCGCCACGGACAGAACCGACTCCGGCGTGCAGATGGCGTTCTTCCTCCCGTCGTCGTACGACTACGATTCTGCGCCACGACCGACCGACCCCGACGTGGAACTCGTCGAACACCCCGCGCGAACGCTCGCAGTCCGGCAGTTCTCGTGGTACGCGACTGGTCGGCGAACCCGACGAGAGATGGATTCACTTCTCCAGACGCTCGCAGACACCGGCATCGCCGTCGTCGGGGAACCATTCCTCATGCAGTACGACCCACCGTCGACGCTGCCGATTTTCCGGACCAACGAAGTCGCCGTCGAGGTTCAGCGCCGAGAGCGAGGACAGGAGTCGACGTAGCGCGGGAAGGCCAGTCTCGGTGCGATACTCGTGACGTACTTCGGCCTCCGAGAGTTCGAACCGGTGTCGTTGTCGACGTGACCCGGTCACTCCCCCAAGGTGGTAACAGGCTCTGCGAGTGGTAACTCGACGGTGAACGACGTCCCGCGCGGGTCGTTATCAGCTATCGAGACGGTGCCGGAGAAGTTCGAGACGATGGTCTCGACCAGATAGAGGCCGGTTCCGGTTCCGGGGCTTTCGAGGCCTTTGGTGTCTTTTTCGAACACGTCTGGCTTTCGTTCGTCGGGGATGCCCGGGCCGTCGTCGGCGAAGTCGACGCAGACTGTCTCGTCGCCGACGGTGACAGAGACGTCGATAGTCGGTTCGTCCACGTCGCTGTGGACGACTGCGTTCTTCAGGATGTTCACGAAGACCGAATCGAGCAGGTCGTTGGCGAGGACTACCGCAGTCGGAGCGTCGTCGACGGAGATAGTGGCGTTCGGGTAGCCGTCCCGGACGCTCTCGACAGCGCTCGTGAGGACGGCGCTCGCATCGACGCGGTAGCGACGCTCGTCGTCGTTCGACGCCCGTATCAACTGTCCCAAGAGGTCGGTGAGTTCGACCGTGTGTTTCGCCCGTCTGTGTGCGGTATCCAGGTAGGTGCGACTCTCAGGAGAGAGCGACTCACGGTCTGTCACGAGGTCGACGTACGACGTGACGAGTTGCATGTCGTTTCGGATGTCGTGGCGGACGATTCGGTTGAGGACTTCGAGTTCGTCGTTTCTGGACTCGAGTGACAGTTCGTACTGCTTCCGAAGAGAGACGTCTCGAATCGACAGTACCCACCCGACGAGTCCCCCCGGTTGGTCAAGCGGGATGCGCGTCACCTCGACGTAGCGGTTCCCCTCGACGAGTGCATCGACCGAGGTGTGTCCTCCACCGAGTTCGTCGTACTGCGGGATAGCTTCTCTCGCGTGTCTCCCAACGAGTGACTCGTCCGTGCCGAGGAGGTCCGCCACGTGGTCGTTCGTGTGGACGACGACTTCGTCGGTGTCGAGGACGACGAGACCATCCGTCACGTGTTCACCGATAGTCGCGTGGGCGATGGGGAGGATGTCGAGGAGTTTGAACTGGTAGGCGGCGAGTCCGAACGTGACTGCTGGAGCCGCCAACGACGCCGGAATCAAGTTCACACCCCCGCCGAGTGGCGGCGTGTCTGTCAGTTCTAAGATGGCGACGACGGTTGGCACGGCCATCCCCACGAGCAGGAGTCCAGATTGCGTCCTGAACGTGCGGTCTAACTCCAGTGCGTACTGGGCCAAGAGTCCGAGGGCGAGAAAGAGCACGACGAGTCCGTAGACGAGTCCGACCACGCTCACGGGGCCGTCGGTAACCGAGAGGGTGACCACGTCGCTCACCGTCCCGAGTTCGACCCCGGTGTAGCCCAACTCTCGTGGGTTGCTGAACAGCACGACGAGAAACACGAGTGGAACCACGTACAGCGACGCGACGACGCGCCGGTCGAGCCACTCGTGACGGTCAGTGTACGCGAGTGCGAAGACGAGGAACGTCGGCGGTGCCAGCGCCCCACCGAGGTGAAGGACTTTGTAGGCGAGGAGTTTCGCTGCCGGGTCGACCAAGAGGAGTTTGACCGTCGTCATCGCCGTCCAGAAGGTGACCGTCGCGGTCAACGCGGCGAACGACACGGCGATGGGGTTCCGACCGTTCCGACGGACGTACTCGATAGCGTACCCCGTGAGGATGGCGGCGACGACTGCCGCGAAGACCATCGGGTAGGCGTAGAGCGTGTGTTGCCACTCCATCGCCACTAGCCACTCGCCGTCACTGCTGGCGACCCAGTTGTTCGGTCGTCCGTCTCGGTATCATCGGCCTATATCACCGGATTGTACCCGGGTATATTAGACTTTCTCAGACCGGAGAAGATTGGGGCACCCCCTCGCCCCCACGACTCGCCGTCTTCAGGTGTTCATCTCTTCTTCGACGAGCGTCACTGCCCGTGAGACGGCCCCGACGGACGTGAGGTGGCCGGCACCGACAGTCGCCTTCATCGCTTTTGCTGCACTTCCACGGAAGATGCTCGGGCCGACCTGTGCGACAGCGCCGTCACCGACCGAGACAATCCACCCCGGAACCTCGAACCGATAGGGTTTCGGACGCGGTGGGAAGTCGCCGGGGTCCCCCGATTGCTCGTGGATGACCTGTGTTGCGATGTTGGCAGCGACGACTTTCGCCTCGCGGAGGGCGGCAGACGCACTCGCAGGGACCGGTTCTCCATCGGCGTCAACGACACGGGCGGCGTCGCCGACGACGAACGTCCTGCTGTCGAGTCGAAGGTCGGCCCTGACTGACGGTCGTTCGTTGCCCATCGCCTCGTCACCGGTTATCCCGCCTGTCCAGACGAGCATGTCGTAGTCGATGTCGCCGGTGTCTGTCTCGACAGTCGTGGCCGTGACCGACTGGACCGTCGTCTCGGTTCTGAGTTCGACGCCTCTGTCGAGTAACTCGTCTCGGACTGCTCGCTGGAAGTTCTCGGCGAACGACGGCGCGACAGTGTCCAACTGCTCGACGAGGACGATGTCCGTGTGGGCGTTCTCTTCGTCACGCAGGGCGGCGAGTTCGCCCGCGACCTGAATCCCGGAGAGACCTGCCCCACCGACGACGACGGTTCCGCCCTCGTCGCACTCGTCGAAGAATCGGGCGCGGATTGCTTCGGCGTGGTCGAGTCGTTTCAGCGGGAGGGCGTGTGCTTCGAGACCCGGAATCCCGTAGTAGTTGGTCTCTGCTCCGAGACAGACGGCGCAGTAGTCGTAAGAAAGTGACTCTCCGTCCGCGAGGTGGACCCGGTGAGACTCGGTATCCACGCTCGTCACTCGGTCGACCACCACGTCGGCACGAGTCAACGCCTCGTCGAGTGGGACCTGGATGGGGTCGGCGACAGATGGGCGGCGAATCGCGCGGTGGACTTCGTGTTGGACGAGGTGATACGGCGAGTCGTTCACCACGGTCAAGTCGGCGTCGGCAGGGAGTCGGCGTTCGAGTTCACGGGCGAGTGTGAGGCCCGCGTACCCGGCACCGAGGACCAGGACACGCATGGCTACCACGTCGGGCGCGAGAGAAATGAGGGTGACGGCACCGGACACGCCGTGCCGACACTGGTCGGGTAGTTGCGGTTAGAACAACGCTTCGGACTCGTCGAGAATCTCGGCGGGACCGCCGACGGACCACACGTCGGTTTCGACGCCGCAGTCGGCGACGACTTCCTCGACACGGTCGACGTGTTCGGCGGTCGTGTTGACGTAGACGCTCGCGCCGGTGTCCGTCGAGAAGTAGACCGGGATATCTTCTTCGGTGCGGAGTTTGCGGACGGCGTTGAACACGGCGATGGTGCGCGGTTGCCAGTAGACCCACCCGGCGGGGCCGGTCATCGTCGTCGCCGCGAGCGAGAGCGAGTCGTGTTCGGCGAGTTCGAAGGCAGCGTCGAAGTCGGCCTCGTAGAGGTACTCACGCATGTCGTCGATTTGCGCGTGCATGTGGGCCATCCGGGCCTGGAACATGTGACTGTCGGCCGCCTCGGCGTGTGCCTGTTCAGTCTCCTTGTACGCGGGGACGTGCGCGGCGACGATTCGCAGGTCGTCTTCGAGGTCGGTCTCGATACGCTCGGAGCGGCAGTCCACGTCGTTCATGCCCGAGTAGAGGTGCGAGAACGCCCCCGTGACGGCGCGCGCGGCAGACGCCGACCCGCGGCGGGCGATAGTCGAGATTTCGGGACGAGTCATGTCGAGTTCGGCGGCCTCGGCGAGTGCCATCGCGGCGGCGGCGAACCCGGACGCCGACGACCCGAACCCGATGTTCGAGGGGAAGGAGTTCTCGCTCTCCAGTCGAACCCGGTGGTCGAAGCCAGCGAGTTCACGGACTCGGTCGACGACGGCACAGATTCGCTCTGCACCGCGCCCCTCGACTTCCTCGCCGCCGATGACGTAGACGTCCTCGTCGGCGTCGGGGAGGAATTCGACCGTCGTCTTCGTCTGACTCGGTGCCGTACAGACGCTGATACTGTCGTGGTACGGCATTCGGCGCTCCGTGTCTCGCATCCCGTGATACTTCACGAGGCCCTGAATCGGGTGGGCCTTAGCGGTGGCCTTCATGCTCGAATGGGCGTCAGACTGGGGGTTAAACGTCCCGATAGGTAGCGGACCTTCTGGCCGCAGAGGAGCGGTCAGATTCCCAGTGATGGGTCGCCGGTCACGTCCCGCGCAAAGAGGATGGTTGTGCTACTGACTCCAAACAGTAGCGGTGATGGGTCTCTCGAGGATTCGTTATTCGTCGTCCGTGTCTAATTCGTTTCCACGTTCCCAGACGTTCGTGACGCTCTCGCCTGTCGGTGGTGTGTGGCTAACGTCTCGCATCGTCGGTTTCGGTCGGTTTTCGGTGTGCATCGTGTGTGCCTTGCTACTGTCTACCACGGTCCGAGCATAAGCCTTTCGCCAATATTATATTACGACTTATTAGCATACTAGGTTCATGAAACACGACAGACGCGGGACACGAACGCGAGTAGCGCAGACGACCGACGGGAGGCGTCTCGTCGTCTCTCGCGTGGTTTCTGCACCGGCGGCCGTCGTCTGGGACGTGTTGGTGTCGGTCGACGACTGGCCGGAGTGGGGGCCGAGTGTCTCGGCGGTTCGCGGCGTAGAGGGTCGAATCGAGGCGGGGACTCAGGGAGAAGTTCGAGTCGCAGGCGTCTGGGTCCCGTTCACCATCGAAACCTGTGACGAGCATCGGTGGACGTGGCGCGTCGCCGGAGTGCCTGCAACTGGCCATCGCGTTACGCCCGTCGGTGTAGACCGGTGTGAAGTCGCCTTCGAGGTTCCGGTCGTCGCCAGTCCGTACGCGGCGGTCTGTGCTGTTGCACTCAGGCGAATCGAACGACTCGCGACGTCGAGCGAGAAGAACTGAGCGACAGCCGAGTAGCACAGTAACTGGAGACCGACCCGAGGTGTCTCTTCAGAACACGCCCAACAGCAGGCCCCCGACGAGTGCGAGTGCGACGAGTGCGACGAGTGCGACGACGATACCGACACCAGAACCAGCGTTCTGGGCTGCTGCGTCTGCGTTCGCCGCTTCCTCGGCGTCGACTTCGTCCAGGACTTCTTCGAACTCCGGTTGGTGGGGTTCGTGGTACTCGTCGACGATGTCGTCTGCGAGGCCGGCAGACTCGACGTCGTCTACGAGGTCGTCCAGTGTCTCCAGCGTGATGGGGACCGCAACCTCTTCCGGTTCGACGAGCAAGCGCGGTTCGTCCTCTTTCGACTCGGGTTCTTCGAGTTGGTCTTCGGTAGCGAACGCGAACGCGAGTGTCTCTCTGGCCTGTGCTTCGTCGCCCGTCGTCAGGAGTGTCCCGTCGACGCCTTGCGACTCGCACCGTTCGGCGAAGACTTCGACAGTCCGGTCGTCGAACTCGGCCGCCACGTCGACCCACGTGACGCCAGTTGGTTGGTTCGCGCCGTCCGGTGCGACGAAGAGGAACGTTCGCCCGTCTCGTTCGGTTCGTTTCGTTCGCTCCCCGCGTTCGGCGTGGATTCGTCGGACGACCGTCGCCACATCGTCAGCATCGAGAAACGAGAGTACACTCGACAACGACACGTCGCTCATTGCGCCAACAGACAAAATACCTCGAAATAAAGCTTCCCCGCTACTCCGGGCGGACGAGTTCGAATCGGTCGTCGGTTCTGGTGTACTGACTCCCGGCGAGTCGGCCGACGGCGTCGAGTTTCGTCGTGTCGAGTTTGCCGTCGGTCAGCACCTCGTCTGCGACGTGGGCGTAGACGACTTCGCCGAGGACGAGTGTCGACGACCCGACTTCCATGCTGTCGTAGAGCGTACACTCGAAGGAGACGGCTGCCGCCGCGACGCGTGGGGCATCGACGCGGACTGCTTCGGCCTTCTCGATTCCGACGTGTTCGAACTCGTCGACGCCGGCGGGGACTGTCGCAGCAGTCTGGTTCATCGCCTCGGCGAGGTCACTCGTGACCACGTTGACGACGAACTCGCCGTGGTCGATGGCGTTGCGTGGCGTATCTTTCAGCGACGGGCCGTGGCCCACGGGCGCGAACACCAGAATCGGTGGGTCGATGCTGGCGACAGTGAAGAAACTGTACGGCGCGAGGTTGTCGCCGTCGTCGCCACGGGAACTGACCCACGCAATCGGCCGTGGAACGACGGACCCGGAGAGCAGTCGGTACGCCGACCCGAATGCGGTCGGTTCACCTTCCATCAGTGTGCCTCCGTCGTGTTCTGTCGGAATTTTTCGAATCTGAGTGTGGTCATGTAGTGGAAAGGGGAGTGTGAGTGAATGAATGTGTGGTGTGTCCGTCGTCTCGGGCAGGAGTGAGGGTGGCTGAGTCGAGAGACGATCTCAGAACAGGCCGACACCGATAGCGTAGGGCCACGTGACACTACTGAGCGCGAGGAAGACGAGTGCCCCACCGAGCATGACCACGTTCTTCAGGAAGTCGGTCATCTCGGACTGCTGTTGGTCTTCGGGGACGGCCCAGAAGTTGTGGAACAGTGGCGTGCTGACGAGCAAGAACAGCGCAACTGCGCCCGCGGCGAGTGCCGGGAAGACACCGGCAGCGATACCGAGACCACCGAACACGAGCATCCCACCGGAGAACACGACGCCGAAGCGTGGTGCCGGCAGGCCCTTCATCTCTGCGTATCCAGACATCTGGTCGACGTTCATGAAGTGATTGAGCCCCATGAACGCGATGACCGCACCGAAGAGGACGCGAGCGGCGAGGAACGCGACGTCCGTTCCCGCGCCGGCAAACTGGAGCGTGGTGCTCATGCGCGAACCTCCGTCGCGGCATCGGTCGTAAACTGTTCCGCCTCGGAAGATGGTGCTAACATTACGTTATCTGGTACGAGACGGAACCAACATATACGTTTGCTGACACCAGTGTCACCGGGTAACCGGGGGTGTACCGGGTGACATCTCCATCACCGAACTCTCACATGACAAACAAGAGAGGTCGAATCGTGCGGTTCGGTAAACCTATTATTTGAACGACGCCGAGTCGGCTGATTTTTGAGTTACAGAGCCAATATGGTATGAATATGGTAGTCTAGGCCACGGCACGAAAGATATACCCCGCTACACCGTGATATCTATTTGGGACGTGTCAGTAATGATGAAAACAACTGAGGCTATCGAGAGCCATGACTGAGACATGGGACTCTGCAGGATACATTGCGAGTTCTCGCTACCGCCTCACAGTGTGTGAATACCTTTCCGAACACGGGTCCGGACTCCCGTCGCGTATCGCGACCGAGACCGACCTCGCACAACCGCACGTATCACGTGCACTCTCCGAGTTGCGTGACCAGGGAATCGTCGAACTCCTCGTTCCCGAGTCACAACAGAAGGGACGACTGTACGGCCTGACTGACCTGGGGGAACTCGCCTACGAACGGGTCGCGTTAGACCAGCGAGTCGACCTCACTGTCGTCGATGCCGACGGCTTTCCCGAACCTGAGTTGGTCAGTGAACTCCAAACGACGTATAGTGACTCTCTCCGGGCTATCGCCTGGTGTGAACCGAGTCGGGCGTGGGTTCACTTCTCGTCACCGAGCCTGTACGACGAATACGACGAAGAGACGCTCAAGACAGTCGTCTCGACGCTCGCCAACGAGGAACCACTAGACGAACCACTCGGTGACCTCCCAGCGGGCGGTCCAGAGTACATCGCTGTCGGCCTCGAAAAGGCGCTGGTCGTCCGGGTGCCGTTGAACGACGACGTGAAACTCCTCGTCTCGGTCAAGAAGGCGTTCGACACCACTATCGAAGGGCTAGTCGACACCTGTGTCCAGACGACGAGTGCCGTTTCTCTCGACGCTGACGACTGATACTTCTTTGGTGACCGGTCCGTAGCAGTGGACTGTGCCCGCTTCACGAACTGTCGTCGGCGTCGATGGGTGCCGCGCGGGATGGGTCTGTGCGTACTATTCACCCGACGGGTTCGCGATTCGTGTCGTTTCGGACTTCCAATCCGTGTGGAACGACGCAGATGCTCGAGACGCGGACCTCGTGTTGGTCGACGTGCCAATCGGACTCTCCACGTCCGAGCGCCGAGCGTGTGACGTCGAGGCCCGAACGCGACTCGGGAGTCGTGCATCGACCGTCTTCTTCGCCCCTGTCAGGGACGTCCTCGACGTCTCCTCACACGAGCAGGCGAGTGCGCGGAACCGCGAGCGAACCGGTGCCGGACTCTCGATTCAGGCGTGGAATCTAGTCCCGAAGATTCGCGCCGTGGACGACGTGCTCCAATCGAGGCCTCGTGCTCGCCAATTGGTCCGCGAAGCGCATCCAGAACTCGCCTTCGCGGCGTTCGCCGGCGAACCTCTCACCGAGTCGAAGTCGACTGTCGAGGGACGCGAGCGTCGTCTCGACGTGCTTCAGTGCGTCGCCAATGACGACGACCCGAGAGGAGTCTACCGCGACACGCTGGCGGACACCCTCCGCCGGGACGTCGCCCGCGACGACGTCGTCGACGCTCTCGCCCTCGCCGTGGCGGCGACGTACCCACTCGTCACACTCCCCGAATCACCTCCCTCCGACGCGACTGGCCTCCCGATGGCGATACACGTCCCGCAGACCTCGGAATTGGAACGTCAGTAAACTTGTAGAAGCAAACTATCTATGCCGATAATTTGAGCGTAGAAATATATAGTGCACAATATGTGGACATACGATAATTGCAAGAAGATATTTATGCCTGGTTCACAACTATGCTGTTGGCGTGGCCGATGCTACACCCAAAGTGCGCCCAGCCTAGCCCAATCGCGTGATTCAGTGCCAGCTTTTCCGCCGGTCGCGCCACCCGCTGCCAAATCTGGGTTCGACTGTCCCCGCCCCGGGCGTCGAACCCCGTGCCTCCTCGTCCAGTACTAGCCAGTCTGTTCGCTGTCGAGAACCCCGCTGCATCGTGCTCTTTCGCCCCAAACGTACATGTCTCCAGACTCCTTAGGCCCCGGCATGTACACCGGCAGGACGGACCAACCGTGCTGTCTCTGCGACGACCCCAAGACCGTCGCACGGATTGCCGTCCCTCCGCGGGCAGTGACGCTCATGCGAAACGCCGCACCGATTGCGTGGCGAGACATCGTCGGCGACGTGACGCTCCAGTTCTGTGAGAGTGACTGGAAACTCGTCTCCGAGTTGGTCCTGGACATGGGGATGCACCCACTCTCACGGTGTAACGTCGCTCGTGCCGACTTCAGCATCCGTGAGGACTTCGAGGCGTTGTTGAACAGCACTCGCGCAGAACCCGACCAGACCGAACAGGAGCGTCGACTCCTCGACGACGCCACCGAAGTCATCGACAACGCTGACGACCCGATGGTCGAACGACGTGACCTCGTCGAGGCGTACGTCGTCGTCCGCGCGATGG
This sequence comes from Haloferax profundi, assembly GCF_001469865.1. Taxonomy (GTDB): domain Archaea; phylum Halobacteriota; class Halobacteria; order Halobacteriales; family Haloferacaceae; genus Haloferax; species Haloferax profundi. The sequence goes on along the minus strand of NZ_LOPV01000712.1, from coordinate 26,116 downwards.
ACGAACTCGGCGTAGACGAGCAGGTTCGGTGACGACCCCACGCGAACGCCCTGACAGACGAACAATCAGCAACCGCTGACAGTCAGGAACGCACCGCATACCGCTATTTGCCTGTTCGTGACGTATCAACGGCTAGTTGGGTCGCTCGCAAGGCGTCCTCCACGGAGACCCGCGTACCGGGGCGCGGTCTGTCTACACTCCCCGGACACAGACAATGAAGAGTCACTTCGCAATCCTGTTTGCCGTATTGCTCGTCCTCGCTTCGGTCCCCATGGGTGTCGTGGCACAGGAAGCACCAGAAGAAGAACGGACACCGAACAAAGTTCCCGTGTTTCGCGCGTACGTCGTCAACCCGGTAGTTCAACCGGGTGAAGAGACGACAGTCACTGTCGGCTTTTCGAACGACCCTGTCAAGCCCGAGGACGTGTCGAAGACGGCAGAGAACGTCCGGGTCGAACTCAGGTCCGCGAACACCCCGTTCGTCGTCAGAACTGGTGACGTGTTCGTCGGAACGATGAACGACAGTGACACCAGAGAGGTCGAATTCGCCGTCGAAGCGCCCGAGAACATCGCCGCAGGCGAGTACGACCTCCGACTGCGAGTGACCTACGAGTTCGACAACGCTCACCGCCGGACGTACAACCTCGACGTTCCCCTCCGCGTCGAAGAACGCGTCCGGTTCGCCGTCGTCGGGTCTGACTCCACCGTCCCCGTCGGTGGGCAAGGTGCCGTCGCACTCACGATTCAGAACGTCGGCGAACTCGACGCCCGAAACACCGTCGTCGCCGTCACCTCGCAGTCTCCAGAGGTGACGTTCGACGGAACCGAGACGGCGACGCAGTTCGCACCGGAGTGGCCCGTCGGTGAGAACCGAACCTTCGTCTACGACACCTCGCTCAGTGCGAATGGGTCGACGCGTGGATACGTCCTCGCTGTCGACATCGTCTACGAGGACCCAGACGGTGCTCGGTCGCAGTACTCGCCACTCGCCGCTGGATTCCTCCCCGTGGCCGAGCAGTCGTTCAGCCTCGAAAACGTCGAAAGCACCCTCCGCGTCGGTGACGACGGGAAACTCGTCGGAACCGTCGTGAACGACGGTGCGACCCCTGTCCGTAACGTCGTCGTGGAACTCTCGCTCCCCGAGGGAAGTGCGACGGCGACTGAAACCGAGTACGCTGTCGGTGACCTCGCCCCCGGTGCGAGCGCACCCTTCTCCTTCGACGTGCAGGTCGCCGAAGGTGCCGACGCCGGCCCGCGGCAGTACACGGCGACTGTCACCTACCGCGACACCGAGGGTGAACGTCGGACGAGTGACGACATCGACATCCGTGTCGACGTCGCGCCCTCCTCACCCGAGTTCGACGTGACCGTCGACGAAGGAACGGTCGCACCCGGTCGCTCCGGCGAACTCCGCGTGACCGTCGTCAACGACCGAGACGAGACGCTCCGCGACATCTCGGCGAAGATTTACCTCGAAGACCCACTGTCGTCGGGTGACTCCGAAGCGTTTGTCGACGAACTCGGACCGGGCGAGTCGGCGACGCTCGTCTTCGACGTTGCCGCCGCAGGGAGCGCACTGGAGAAAGACTACCCGGTCGAACTCGACTTCCGCTACGAGAACGAGGAGGGTGACACGACGATATCCGACGCCTACCGCGTCCCCGTCCGCGTCGAAGCGGTCGAAAACGGTGGGTCGCTCCCGTTCGGCCTGTCGTTCCCCATCGTCGGCGCGGCGGTGCTCCTCGTCGCCGCCGGCGGTGCCGGGTTCCTCGTCGTTCGCCGGAGGGGGCGGCGCTGAGTCGTGGCCAGACTGGACCCCCAGTGGTTCATCGACTGGGCGGACGACAAAATCGTCAACCACTCGCGGCGAGTCATCCTGACCTTCGTCGTCCTCACGGCAATCTTCGGGGCGGGTCTGAGCGCAGTCGAGACGGAGTCTGGGACCGACCAGTTCGCCGAGGAAGTTCCCGAAGAAGAAGCGTTCACGCGAATCACCGAGGAGTTCACGCCCCGATTCCAGGAGGGAACGGGCAGTACACAACTCATCCAGCGCGCGCCGAACGTCCTCACCAGACGCGAACTCGTGCGGATGCTCGAAGCGCAGAAACGACTCGCTGACCGCGAGGATTTGCGTGTCGTTCAGACCGCCAGCGCGGCGTCTGTCGTCGCCCAGACACTCGACCCTGACGCCGAGACGCTCGACGCGCAGGTCCGTGCCATGGAACGAGCGACCGACGCCGAAGTCGCTGCGGCGGTCCGTGAGAACGCCGACAACCCGCGATTCGTCGGCCTCCTCGCCGACGACTTCAACCCGACCGAACCCCGGGCGACTGCGACCATCGGCGTCGTCACACACTCGATTCCGCTTGCCGACGAGTCGGGTGCTGGACAGGGCGGTGACAGTCCGCTGACCCCCATCCAGCAGAAGGCGACGCGCATCGTCGCCACCGTCGGCGGCGACATCTCGGTGTTTGGGTCCGGGGTCATCGCCGACGAGTTCGGCACCGTCATCACCGACTCGCTCATCATCGTCGTTCCTGCGGCGGTGTTGTTCATCGTGCTGTTCCTCGTCGTCGCGTACCGTGACCTCGTAGACCTCATGTTGGGGACGGTAGCGCTCGGAATGGCCCTCGTGTGGACGTTCGGGTTCCTCGGCCTCGCGGGCATCCCGTTCAACCAAATCATGATTGCCGTGCCGCCACTCTTGCTCGCAGTCGGCATCGACTTCGGTATCCACGCGGTCAACCGCTACCGAGAGGTCCGAGCAGACGGCTACGACGTGGGCGAGTCGATGCGGAAAGCGACCGACCAACTGCTCGTCGCGTTCTTCATCGTCACCGGCACGACGGTCATCGGGTTCCTCTCGAACCTCGTGAGCAACCTCACGCCGATTCGAGACTTCGGCGTCGTCGCCGCGATTGGTATCGTCTTCACGTTCTTCGTCTTCGGCGTCTTCCTCCCCGCCGCAAAAGTCGAAATCGACCGCCTCCGCCAGCGGTATCCGATTCCGACGTTCAGTCAGGCACCGCTCGGGCGCGAGGGCAGTTCACTCGGGACGGTGCTTCGCGTGGGCGTTCGGCCGGCCTTGCGTGCGCCAGCAGTCGTTCTCGTCGTCGCGCTCATCCTCTCCGGGGGCGCGATGTGGTACGCGACCGGTGTCGACACCGAGTTCGGACAAGAAGACTTCCTCCCGCCGTCTGAGGCCCCCGCGTATCTGAAGATGCTCCCCGAACCGTTCGCGCCGGGCGACTACAGCGTCGTCGCCGACATCGAGTTCCTCGAAGAACGCTTTTCGTCGTCACAGAGCGGCGTCGTGACGGTGTTCTTGGAAGGCCGGGCGACAGACGACGCCTTCCTCGAAGAACTCGACCGGGTCGCACAGGACCCACCAGAGACGTTCATCACGGTCGACCGCCGCGCCGACTCGACGAGTATCCTGACGGTGATTCGAGACGAGGCCGAGCAGAACGAGGAGTTCGCCGACGTCGTCGCCCGACACGACAGAGATGGTGATGGCATCCCTGACCGCGATATCGTCGACGTGTACGACGCACTGTTCGCCACCGCCTCGGCTGAGCGCGCGGCCGAGTACATCTCAGAAGACTACACGTCGTCGCGCGTCGACTACCGCGTGAAAGCAGATGCCGACGACGATGCCGTCGTCGCGGATACCCGCGAGATGGCAGACCGCTTCCGAACCGAGGGCACCGCGACGGGTGCGGTAGTCGTGTTCTCTGCTATCTCCGACCTCATCCTCGACTCGGCGGTCCAGAGTCTCATCCTCTCGATGCTTGGGACCGGTGTCTTCCTCATCTTCATCTACTGGTGGCTGGAGGGTCGACCCTCACTCGCCCTCGCGAACCTCGTGCCAATCCTCGTCGCCGTCACGTTCGTCGCCGGGACGATGCGTCTCTCGGGCATCTCGTTCAACGCGTTCACTGCGACGGTCCTCGCGCTGACTATCGGTCTCGGCGTGGACTACTCCGTCCACATCGTCCATCGATTCATCGACGAACGCGTCGAACACGACTTGGAGACGGCACTCGACCGGACCGTCCGCGGAACCGGCGGTGCCCTCGCCGGGAGTATGCTCACGACTGTCTTCGGGTTGGGCGTCCTCGTCCTCGCCGTCCTCTCCATCCTCGGCCAGTTCGGCCTGCTCACCGCGGCGAGTATCGTCTACTCGTTCCTCGCGTCGATTCTCGTCCTCCCGTCGGCGCTCGTCCTCTGGGACCGGTTCAGCGGCAACGACCCAGTCGTGCCTCTCGGTGGCACCGACATCGACACCGGCGCATCCGCGACTGCCGACTGACGCCGCGGGCGCGAACCGTTTTATCAGAAAGCGGGGCCACCCTGTCTCGTGCCCACCCTGCCCACCGTTCGTCTCTCTCGCATCCCCGCGTCAGGCGGTTGTTCCGACGCCGAACAGTCGCGTCGTCCCCCACGAGACGACGAGGATGCCGACGATGAAGACGGCGAGGACACCCATCATCGGGAACGGGTCCAGTGCCGGTCCGCCGAAGAACGGCCCCCGAACGATGAGAAACGCCGTTCCCAGCGAGAGACCGAGACCCACCCCTGTGACGATAGTAAAGAAGAGCTTTGCCACCCCAATTCCGCGCGTGTCGTTCCGGAAGCTCATGCGACCAATTCCTCTCGTTGGCCTCTTGAACGATTTGGCCGCCTCACTGACTCATCGGCCGTTCGCGGTGGGAGACGGACGAACACACCTCCCGTCCGGTTCAGAGTCACGCTTACCGCTCGACCCGGAACCCTGTCTCCCCTCTCGGGTCTTCGTAGGTCACGTCCACGTCGTCGACGCTGGCCATCGGACTCCCGTCGTGACACCACTGCACCATCGACTCTACGTCGTCGCGGGGACCTTCGAAGACCGCTTCGACACGGCCGTCCGAGAGGTTCTTCACCCACCCGTCGACACCGAGGTCACGGGCAGTATCGCGCGTCGTCGCTCGGTAGTACACTCCCTGTACGTGGCCGGAGACGTACACGTGGGCGCGCGCCCGACTACTGTCGCTCATACCGAGCGATTCGACCTGCGACGGCAAAGGCGTGGTGTCTCTCCCACTGCACATCGGAGTCTGGTCCTCCGCATCGACACCACACCGACCGTGGGCCGGGGTCACACGCATCCAACGAACCGTCAGCATCTAAGTGGAGCCCCGACGACGCTGAGGTATGGAACTCTTCGGCACCGCGGGTATCCGCGGCAGTGTCACAGCGCGCGTCACGCCAGAACTCGCGCTCAGCGTCGGCCGGGCCGCCGGTCGCGCCGCACTCGAATCGGACTCGTCGGCCGAATTCGTCGTCGGTCGAGACGGTCGCACGAGCGGTCAGGGACTCGTCGCCGCCGTCGAAGCGGGCCTACTCTCTGCGGGTGCCGACGTGACTCGAATCGGTGTCGTTCCCACGCCGGCGCTCGCGTACGCGTCACAAGGACGCCGCGGCGTCATGCTCACCGCGTCGCACAACCCCCCGACGGACAACGGTATCAAGATGTTCGTCGACGGGCAGGAGTACGACCGACCGCTCGAACAGGACATCGAAGCGCGCGTCGAATCCGGGATGGCCCCCGTCGAGTGGGACCACTGGGGAACGAGCGGAACGAACGACGTCCTCGACGACTACCGTGACACGATTACCGCGTTCGCCAGCGGCCACGGGTCTGCCCCCGACGAACTCAGCATCGCTGTGGACTGTGGAAACGGGATGTCTGCGCTCGGAACACCGCAGGTACTCCGCGACATGGGTGCGCACGTCGTCACACTGAACGCGCAAGTCGACGGCCACTTCCCCGGACGTGAGTCGAAACCGACGCCCGAGTCGCTGAAAGACCTCCGTGCGTTCGTCGCCGACGGCGACTTCGACTTCGGTATCGGCCACGACGGCGACGCTGACCGTATCGTCGTCGTCGACGCCGACGGCGACGTGGTCCACGAAGACACGGTCATCGCCATCGTCGGCGAGCACTACGTCCGAACCAGCGACGTGGACGACCCAGTCGTGGTCACGACGCCGAACGCGTCGGGTCGTATCGACGAACGCGTGCGCGAGGCCGGTGGCCGTGTCGAACGCGTCCGTCTCGGCGCCCTCCACGAGGGAATCGCCAGCGCCCGTGCCGACGGTGGCGACGTGGTCTTCGCGGCGGAACCGTGGAAGCACATCCACCCGTCGCTCGGCGGATGGATAGACGGTATCGCCTCCGCGGCGCTCATCTCGCGTCTCGTCGCCGAGTCGGGTCTCGACGGCCTCCGAGAACCCGTCACTGAGCGCCCGTACCGGAAAGTGAGCGTCTCGTGTCCCGACGAAAAGAAGGCGACGGCGATGGGCGCACTCGAAACGTCGCTTCCCGACGCGATGGACCCCGAATCGGTCGATACCGAGTACGGCGTCCGTCTCGAATTCGCCGACGCGTCGTGGACGCTCGTCCGCCCGTCGGGGACCGAACCGTACATCCGCGTCTACGCCGAAGCAGACGACGTCGACTCCCTCGTCGACCAGGTCACTGACGTCGTCGAGGCCGAAATTTCTCACGCGTAATCGACAGGTCGGAAGGGAAAACTATCGGGATGTTTTCCCGGATTTGTTGTGAACGCCTTGCACACGCCGCGAAACGACACCTTTAACCAATTTTCCACTCCCTTTTACCAGTAGGTGTACATAGCTATGGACAGACGTTCTTTTGTCAAAGTGACCGGACTCGCAGGACTCACAGGCCTCGCTGGATGTACCGGCGGCCCCGGTGGGAGTGAAGAGACGACCACCACCGAATCGTCCGGTGGCGACGGCGGCGAAGAGACGACGACGGCGGCCGAAGAGACGACCCAGTCCGCCGAGGACACGACGAACGTCGGGATGGTCTACGCGACTGGTGGCCTCGGCGACGGGTCGTTCAACGACCAGGCCCAGCAGGGTGCCATCCGCGCTCGCGACGAACTCGGCGTCTCCTTCGACGAGTCGCAGCCTGACGAAGTCTCTCAGTTCAAGACGTTCCAGCAGCAGTTCGCGGAGTCGACGAACCCGAACTACGACCTCGTCTGCTGTATCGGATTCCTGCAGACCGACGCGCTCATCGAGACGTCCGAGGCGTACCCCGAACAGAACTTCATGCTCGTCGACAGCGTCGTCGAGTCGCCGAACGTCGCCAACTACGTCTTCGCGGAACACGAGGGTTCGTACCTCGTCGGCCAGATGGCCGGTCTGCTCACGACGCAGGAGTTCTCTGCGGGCACTGGCGCGACGTCCCCCGACTCCGCGAGCGTCGGGTTCGTCGGTGGTGTCGAGTCCGACCTCATCAAGAAGTTCGAAGCCGGATTCAAGGCCGGTGTGAAGGCCGCAAACGGTGACGTCGAAGTCCTCACGAACTACACGGGAAGCTTCAACGACCCCGCAGCGGGGAAGGAAGCGGCACTCGCGATGTACAACAGCGGTGCGGACATCGTCTACCACGCCTCGGGTAACACCGGGACGGGCGTCTTCCAGGCGGCACAGGAGCAGGGCAAGTTCGCCATCGGTGTCGACCGCGACCAGTCGGTGACGAAGTCCTCGTACGCGGACGTCATCCTCGCCAGCATGGTCAAGCGCGTCAACACGGCCGTCTACAACTCCATCGAGTCCGTCGTCAACGAGGAGTTCCAGGGCGGCGGCATCGTCTCGCTCGGCCTCGAACAGAACGGTGTGGACATCGTCTACGGTGACTCCCTCAGCTCCGAGATTCCGACGGAGGTCAAAGACGAAGTCACGGCCTCCCGCGAGGCTATCGTCGCCGGCGACGTCGAAGTCCCGACGGACCCGTCGAACGTCTAAGTCCGACGGACCCGTCGAACGTCTAAGTCCGACGGACCCGTCAACCGTCTGAACCGGCGCGACAGCGAACCTATCCGCTTATCAACGAACCACAGGAAATCACACATATGGCTACAGCCGTCCATCTCGACGGGATTACCAAACGGTTCCCCGGCGTCATCGCCAACGACGACGTGGACCTCTCCGTCGAGCGCGGGACAGTACACGCACTCCTCGGCGAGAACGGGGCCGGCAAGACGACGTTGATGAACGTCCTCTATGGCCTCTACCGACCGACCGAGGGACGTGTCGTCATCGACGACGAGGAACGACGATTCGAATCGCCACGCGATGCAATCGACGCGGGCGTCGGGATGATTCACCAGCACTTCATGCTGGTCGACCCGATGACCGTCACCGAGAACATCACGCTCGGCAACGAACCAACCAAGTGGGGCAACCTCGCCGTCGACAGGGACGCCGCCCGCGAGGCTGTCGTCGAACTCTCCGACAAGTACGGGTTCGACGTCGACCCGGACGCACGGGTCGAAGACATCTCTGTTGGCGAACAACAACGAGTCGAGATTTTGAAGGCACTCTACCGGGGTGCCGAGATACTCATCCTCGACGAACCGACGGCGGTGCTGACGCCGCAGGAAGTCGAGGAACTGTTCGAGGTTTTCGAAGAACTGACTGAGCAAGGAAAGACCATCATCTTCATCTCGCACAAACTCGGCGAAGCGATGCGCGCCGCCGACGAGATTACTGTCCTTCGGGATGGTCGGAACGTCGGTACCGTCGAGGCCGACGACACCACGCGCGAGGACCTCGCGAACCTGATGGTCGGTCGCGAAGTCCTCCTCGACATCGAAAAGCCCCCGACGGAGACGGGCGAAACCATCCTCTCCGTCTCCGACATCAGCGTCGACGACGACAGAGGCGTTCGCGCCGTCGACGACGTGTCGTTCGACGTCAGCGCCGGCGAAGTGTTTGGTATCGCCGGCGTCGACGGCAACGGCCAGTCGGAACTCATCGAAGCGCTCACCGGACTCCGCAAACCGAAACGCGGCGGTATCACCTTCCGTGGAGAAGACGTGACGAAGCGCTCGCGCCAACACCGCATCGACAGCGGGATGGCGTACATCCCCGAAGACCGCCACGAACGCGGCCTCGTGATGGACTTCGACCTCGTCGAAAACGCGATTCTCGGGAGTCAACACAACCCCGCGTTCGAGTCCGGCGGCCGAATCGACTGGAACGCGACACGCTCGCACGCAGAAGACATCATCGAGAAGTACGACGTCCGACCGCCGAACCCGGAGGCAATCTCCGAGTCGCTGTCGGGCGGGAACCAGCAGAAGTTCATCGTCGGCCGTGAGTTCGAACGCGACCCGGCGCTGGTCGTCGCCTCCCACCCGACGCGTGGGGTCGACGTTGGCTCTATCGAGTTCATCCACGAGCAACTCCTCGAACTCCGGAGTCGCGGCGTCGCCGTCCTGCTCGTCTCGTCGAAACTCGACGAGGTCCAGGGCCTCTCGGACCGACTCGGCGTCATGTACGAAGGAGAGATAATCGACGTGGTTGACCCAAGTAACACGACAGAAGAGGAACTCGGCCTCTTGATGGCCGGGGAACACCCGGACGACGACGACACCGACGTTTCGGCCGCGGACGTCGACAGCGTGGCCACGGGCGGTGAGAGCCAGTGAGTGTCGGTGACCGCGCACGCGACGCGCTGGCCCGACTCGTCGATGCATCGGCCGCCGAGCGCATCCTCATCAGCATCGCGTCACTCGTCCTCGCCATCGCCGTCGGGACGGTCCTCATCCTCGTCGCCGGGCGCATGACGACGTGCGCACCCTCGTCGGCAGTCTACTACTTCAACGTCGGGTTCTGTTACGACCCGGTGTTGGTGTTCGACAGACTGTTCCTCGGCGCACTCGGCGACCCACTTCGCGGTGGGTGGTCGCCCGACGGTCAGTTCGCGATTACGATGCGTGAGACCACGCTGCTGATATTCACGGGCCTCTCCGTGGCTATGGCGTTCCGCGCCGGTATCTTCAACATCGGAACGCAGGGTCAGATGGTCGTCGGTGGCCTCGCCGCCGCACTCGGAACTCTCTGGGCCTCGCCGTTCCTCTCGGGTGTCACGGGCACGCTCGTGTTGGTCCCGTTCGGTATCCTCGTCGGTGCCGTCTTCGGCGGCCTCTACGGGGCGATTCCGGGTCTCCTGAAGGCGTACGCGGAGGCGAACGAGGTCATCACGACCATCATGCTCAACTTCATCGCCACGGGGGTGACGCTCTACCTCGTCAGCGACGTGTTCAAAGACCCCAACAGTCCCGCGAATCAGACCGTTCCGCTGCCGGACTACGCGCAGTTCCCCGCGCTCCTCTTCGGTGCTCGGCAGGACTTCTCGCTGTACGCGCTCTTCTTCGGCGTCGTCACGCTGTTCGCACTGTACTACGTCCTCGAACACACCTCGTTCGGGTACGACGTGCGGACGAGCGGGATTCAACCCGAAGCGGCCGAGTACGGCGGCGTCGACGCCGCCAAGACCATCGTGTCGAGTTTCGCCCTCTCCGGTGCCCTCGGTGGCGTCGCGGGTGCGCTCTACGTGACGATGGTCATCGGCAAGTTCCAGTCGGGCGTCCCGGCGTACGGGTTCGACGGCATCACCGTCTCCATCCTCGCCGGCAACAACCCGCTCGGCGTTGGCTTCGCCGCACTCCTCTTCGGTGTTTTGAAGAGCGGAACGACAGCCGTGCAGTTCGCCACCGACGTGCCGCCACAACTCGTCGGCGTCCTACGTGGCCTCATCATCCTCTTCGTCGCGATGCCCGAGTTCTTCCGTCTCATCGGCCGCCGTCTCGTAAAGCCAACCGACCAATCAAAAACCATCGCGACCGATGGAGGTGAGTCCAATGAGTGAAGAGAACACGACCACGCTCTTCGGGCGTGAGTTCGGCGAGTTCTCCTCGCGCACGACGGCCGTCGTCGCTGCCATCGTCGCCCTCGCCGCCACCTTCGCGGCAGGCATCGCGTTCCCCGACTCGATTGCGGGGACACTCACCGACATCCTCACGAGCGAAGGGACGCTCTCGTCGGCGCTTCGCCTCTCGGTCCCGATTGCACTCGCCGCACTCGGCGGTATCTTCGCGGAGAAGTCCGGTGTCATCAACATCGGGCTCGAAGGCTTGCTCATCATCTCGGCGTTCACAGCCATCTACGTCACCGACATCACGGGTGGCGTCTGGATTGGGTTCGTCGGTGGCGTCGTGGCGAGCGTGCTTCTCGCACTCTTGTTCGCCATCGTCGTCATCGAGTTCCGCGCCGACCAGATTATCGCCGGATTGGCTGTGTGGCTCATCGCCCTCGGCCTCGCGCCGTTCGCCTCGCAGGTCATCTACGGCCGTCCGAACTCCCCGAGCGTCGACACGCCCGGCACCATCGCCATCCCGGTGCTCTCGGACATCCCGTTCTTCGGGGCACTGTTCGACGCCTCGCCGACGGTGTACCTGATGTTCGCCGCCGTCGCACTCTCGTGGTACGTCCTCAACCGGACGACGTTCGGCCGCTGGGTCCGTGCCAGCGGTGAGAACCCGAAGGCCCTCGACACCGCCGGTGTCGACGTGTCGCGCATCCGCTACGCCGCCGTGCTCCTGTCCGGTGTCCTCGCCGGCATGGGCGGCGCGGCCCTGTCGCTGGACCTCGGGCAGTTCACCGGGAACGGCCCGACGATGGTCAACGGGAAGGGGTTCATCGCTATCGTGGCGTACCTCTTCGGCAACTACAACCCGGTCGGAGCGTTCTTCTCGACGCTCCTGTTCGCCGGACTGGACGCCATGCAGACCGTCCTCCAGCTGCAGGGTATCGGGCTCCCCCGGCAACTCATCCGTATCATCCCGTTCGTGATGGTCATCGTCGTCCTCGCGTTCGTCGGCCGCACCCGCATCCCGGCCGCCGCGGGCGAGCACTACGACACCGGCGACGACAACCGATAACGTCGCCTCTCGCGGATTCGGCGCTCGACCACTGTTTTCGACACGTCTCGTCGCCTGAATACGGGCTCGACCCCCGAATACGTGTCAGACAAACAACCAACAACCGATGCGGGAGTAAAGAGTTTTCAGCCCACGATATGCAGGTGATACCATGACCACACACGAGTTCGATGTGGTAGTCGTCGGCGCAGGTACCTCCGGGTGCTACGCCGCTGCGACTATCGCACGAGCGGGCTACGACGTGGCAATCGTCGAGCGAAAGTCCGCCGAGGACGCAGGACACATCGCCTGTGGTGACGCGCTGAAGGGTGCGGACGCCTTCCCCGAGGCGATTCCGAAGTCGAAGATAGAACCCGCCTTCACGAACACAAAGGTCGACCACGGCCGATTCGAGATTCCACAGGAGGACACCGTCCTCGACATTCCTGTCCCCGGCGAACTCGCAGTCATCGACCGCTGGGAGTACGGCCGCCTCATCATCGAGGGTGCGGGCGAAGCGGGCGCGGAGTTCTACTACGATACCGTCGTTCAGGACGTGCTGCAGGACGACGACGGCCGTGTGACGGGCATCGTCGGCAAACAGAAGGGCGAGGACGTCCAGTTCGACGCCGACATCGTCATCGACGGCGCGGGGTCGCTCTCGCTGTTACAGGACAAAGTCGACTTCTCTGGGTCGACGTTCGACACCAACGTCTCCTACTCACACTTCTCTTCTGCCTACCGCGAAGTCGTCGAAGTCCCCGAACCAGTCGAGTGGTCCGACGCCCTCGTGTTCAAACCGGCCGAGATTGCGGCGGGCTACGTCTGGTACTTCCCGCGGACGGACACCACCATCAACGCCGGCCTCGGCTTCCAGATGACCGAAGAACCGATGAAACTCGTCGACGACCTGAAGAAGGACCTTCGCGAACGCCCCGAGTTCGAGGGCGCAGAGGTCATCGACAAACTCGGTGCGGCACTGCCGACCCGCCGTCCGTACGACTCGGCGACTGCGCCGGGCTACATGGCCGTCGGCGACGCCGCGGCACACGTCAACCCGACGACTGGTGGCGGCATCGCCGGTGCGGCGTACGCCGGAAAGTACGCCGGCGAGCAGTCGATTATCGCACTCGAAGAAGGCGACGTGAGCGAGGAGATGCTCTGGCGCTACAACCAGCGCGTCATGGACCACTTCGGTGGGCGCTACGCCAGCCTCGACGTGTACAACATCCTCTCGACGGCCGTCGACGTGGACGACCTGATGGGTCTCATCGCCTCGCTCCCCGGTGAAAAACTCGCCGAAGCGCTCTACTCCGGGACCACGTCGTTCGGGCCGAAACTCCTCGTCCAGACCGCTGCGTCGAGTTACGGCCACTGGGGACAGATTTGGAACTTCTTCAAGGTGAAGCGACTCGCAGACGAACTCCTGACCCACTACGAACGCTACCCGAGTCGGCCGAGCGCACTCGCCGGGTGGCAGGACGAGCGTGACCGCATCATGGACGACATCTACGAAGTCACTGGCGCGGACCCGAAGTACTGACCGCGTCTTCGAACACGACGTCTCGGAACTCGAATCGGGCACCGCCCGCTTTTCCTGTCGTAATCGACACCGACCAGTCGTGCGCGTCGGCGACGCCGGAGACGATTGCGAGGCCGAGTCCCGTCCCGTCGGGGTCTGTCGTGTAGCCGGATTCGAAGATTCGGTCGCGTTCTTGCGGCGGGATGCCGGGCCCGTCGTCTTCGACGAAGAAGCCATCTTCGAGTGGGCCGACGCGAACGTGGACGTCTGGCCCGGTGTGTTCCACAGCGTCGTCGGAACGATTCCGACGGCCTGTCGAGCCATGCTCGACAGCGTCATCGGGCCTCGCCCGATTGCTCGTGGAAGCGTGTTCCACAGCGTTGCGAAAGAGATTCTCGAAGACTGCGGTGAGTCGTTCGGGGTCGGCCATGAGTTCGGCGTCCGCTTCGACGGTGAGTCCCGCCGCGTCGAGGCCCGTGCTCGCGACGGCGTTCGCCGCGACGCTCGCGAGGCCGACGGGTTCGGTCTTACCGACTGTCTCGCCGGTCCGGGCGAGTTCGAGCACGTCCTGTATGAGGGCCTCCATTCGGTCGTGCGCGTCGGCGACCGTCGAGAGGTGCTCGATACCGTGGCCTTCGCGAACGAGTTCGAGGCGCATCTGCGCCACGTTCAGTGGGTTCCGCAGGTCGTGGCTCACGACGGAGGCGAACTGGTCGAGACGCTCGTTTCGTCGTTCGAGTGCTGCTCGCTGCTCGTTTCGCCGGGACGTCCACCGGGTCGCGCCGACGACGAGTGCGAGCGACCCGGCCAACAGTGCTACGTCTTCGAAGACGAGAGCGAAGAGGTCTGGGTGGACGACGACTTCGTCGAGTGCGTCGGTCACGGCGTAGATGCCGACGAGGAGGGTTCCGGCGTAGAGCGGTCGCCAGATAGCCTGTAGTTCACGGATTCCCGAGAGGGCGTACGACCCGACGAGTGGTATCGGGACGAGGAGTAACTCGACGACGACCCGTACCCACGGTACTTCCGAAGCATCTGGGAAGAGGACGACCTGCAGACCGGCGACTCCGACGACGACTCCCACGGCGACGAGCGTCGGTCGGAGGCCAGCGTCCTCTGCCGATTCACTTCGGAGCGGCCCCATCGCTGGCGGCTATGCACGGGGGGGACAAATAAGCGCTGGCGGTTTGGTTTCGAACTACCCGCCCGCCTCGGGTCGAATCCCTGCTCTACGCGCCGACTCAGGGCTGTTCCGCGGCGATGCGGTCGATGCTCCCGGAGAGAACGTCGATTGCGATGCGGATAGTCGCTTCGTCGACGTCGAACGTCCGGGTGTGGTGGCCGCCGGGGTGGTCGGTTCCGACGCCGACGTACGCGGCGAGGCCGCCTCGGTCCTGCACGTACTGCATGAGGTACGTCGCGTCTTCACTGCCGCCGAGTTCGTCGCTGTCGAGGATAGAATCGACACCCTCGACGCTCTCGCTCACGTCCCCGACGAGTGCTCGGAGTGCGTCGTCGCTGCGAGCGCTCGGTGCCTTCCCCTCGACGGAAATCTCCACGTCGCAGTCGTGCATCGTCGCCGCCGACTCGATGATGGTGTGGGCTCGGCCTTCCATGTACTCCATGAGTTCGGTCGTCGCCCCGCGGACCTCGCCTTCGATGTACGACTCTTCGGCGACGATGTTCGTCGCGGTGCCGCCGCCCATGAGGCCGACGTTGACCCGCGTCGCACCGTCAGAGTGCCGCGAGATGCCGTAGAGGTTCTGAATAGCCGCGGCGGCAGCGAGGTTCGCGTTGTTCCCCTCTTCGGGTTTCGCACCCGCGTGGGCAGGTGCACCAGTGAAGTCGGCGCGGAAGTGCGAGACGGCGAGGAACCCATCGACGCCGCAGACGACTTCGCCCGTCGGGTGGTCGAGGCCGACGTGGAGGGCAAGCAGGTAGTCGACGTCGTCGAGGTGGCCGCCTTCGGCGACGGCCTTTCCGCCGGCAACACGCTCTTCGCTCGGTTGGAAGAACACCTTGAACGTCCCCTGGAAGTCTGAGGCGGCGACGGCGTCGAGGATGCCGAGGCCGATTGTCGCGTGGGCGTCGTGCCCGCAGGCGTGCATGAACCCCTCGTTCTCGGAGCGGAACCCTTCTGCCGCGGGGAGGTGGTCTTCGTCTTCGGATTCGGTGATTGGCAGGGCGTCGATGTCGACGCGGAGGCCGATGGTCGGGCCTTCACCCCGTTCGAGGACGGCCACCGCGCCGGTGAACCCACCCGCGAGTCGTTCGAGGATGTCTTCGCGTGCGCCGGCAGCACGGGCCTTCTCGAACCACTCGTCGAGTTCGTCGTCGTCTGGGACGGCCATTCGCTCGTCGGCGTCGAGAATCTCTGGGCCGACGTAGAGTGCGTCGAGTTCGCGCGTCTCTAATTCGTCGACGATGCGGGCAGTGGTGTAGAACTCCCGCCACGCGGGTTCGGGGTGCCGGTGGAGGTCACGTCGGAGAGAGACGAGGTCGTCGAGGGTGGCCTGATGACTCATGCTTCGAATTTCCGCGTGGGCGTTGATAAACACTGCCGCAACTCTGGCACTCTCTCGTGTCGGCCTAGCGATAAACCCAAACTTCACGAGAAAAGTTGGCGGCAATTCGTGTACCTTTTATTCTCGACCGAAAGTGTGACAGACGATGCCAGAAGAACCGGACATCGAGCTTCGTTTCCGCGGGGGGAGACTCGTCAGTGCACTCCCCATCGCTCTGTTCATCGCGTGGGCGATTTTCCAGAGCGGTATCCTCGGCATAGGCGATACGACCGGCCTCGTCGCGGGGATGCTGACAGGACTCATCGTGGGAATGCTGTTCGTCCGGGGAGACTGGAAGGACTACGCGGACGTCATCTTCGCTGGCATGACCCGGCGAGTCGCTGCGACGGCAGTCGTCGCGTGGCTCTGGGCGGGTATGTTCGCAGAGACTATCCAGGTCGGCGGGTTCGTCGACGGCCTCGTCTGGGCTGCGACCATCCTGAACGTCGGTCCCGGGTTGTTCCCGGCCGTGACGTTCCTCTTGGCCGCGCTGCTCGCGACGGGCATCGGCACTGGGTACGGTACCGCAATCGCCTTCACGAGCCTCGTGTTCCCCGCAGGGCTTCTCCTCGGTGCGAACCCCGTACTGCTCTTCGGCGCGATTCTCTCCGGCGCTGTCTTCGGAGACAACCTCGCCCCAGTGAGTGACACGACAATCGTCTCTGCTGTGACACAGGACGCCGACATCGGCGGCGTCGTCGCGTCTCGTGTGAAGTACGCCGTCGTCGCGGCGGCGCTCGCTATCGTAGCGTACCTCGTCGCCGGATTCGGGATTCCCGGCGTGTGGAGCGGCATGCCACACGCGAGCGTGACCGGACAGGTCGACGCGAGCGTCTCGCCGTGGGGCCTCGTCCACCTGCTCGACATCGCCATCGTCATGGTCCTCGCGATTCGCGGCCGGCACATCATCGAGGCAATCTCGTGGGGCCTGTTCGCCGCCGCGCTGTTCAACCTCGCACTCGGCGCTGCCGGCGTCGTCGACGTCTCCGCAGCGAGCATGCTCCTGTTCAGTGCGCCGCAGAACGGCCTCACGCAAGCAGTCGAGGCACTGCCACTCGTCGGCGCACTCGTCGAAACCGTCCCGGCCGGGCAAGTCGGCGTCGGTGGGAGCATCTACTCCGGTGCGGCGGGCTTCTTCCCGCTCATCGTCCTGACGCTCCTCCTCGTCGCGGGCGCGGAAATCATGCGTGCCGGCGGTGGGTTCGACGCGATTCAAGAGATTCTCATCGACCGTGTCGCGACGACGGTTCGCCGCGCCGAGACCACGATGGTCCTCGGGACGGCACTCGTGAACGCGACGGTCACCATCAACACCGCCGCAGAGATTGCAATCGCGCCGTACGTCGCCACGCTCGGCAAGCGCTTCAACATCAACGGCTACCGCCGCGCCAACATCCTCGACGCCAACACCTCGGCGCTCGGGTACATCTTCCCGTGGGGTGGTGGCCTCCTCGCTGGCCTCGGGGCCATGCAAGGACTCGTCGGCGGCGAGGCGACGCCGTGGTTCACCCAACAGATGGTCGTGAACCCGGCAACCGTCTGGCCGTACGTGTTCCACGGCTGGTTCCTCGTGGGCGTCTTCCTCTTCGCCGCGTGGACCGGCTACGGCCGCGAATACGTCTCTGACCGCGTCAGTGAGGAGGTGAGTCGCGTATGAGTCGTCTCGAGAAACTCCTCTCCGGGTGGACCTTCCGTACCGCGACACCCACGTTCGACGCCGGGGACGTCATCACGGCCTACGTGACGCACCGTGATTCGGATGGCTACTCCGTCCGCGTCGGCGACTCCGTCATCCGAGTCGGCGACGTCGACGACGTCGCTATCGAGACCAAAGTCCGTCTGAAAATCACCTCGTTCGACGACGCCACCTACGAGGGAACTGGTGAAGTCGTCGACGTACTCGGGGAAGACGGATAGAGGGCCACAGAACGGCGATTCGACTCTCACGTTTTTGGGGTGTTCGACGGCCGATAGAAGAATCAGTGCTGTCGACAGCGCCGGAACCGTCGTCACGAGCGGCGCCGGTGGGGCGTCGTCAGCGACGCGTGTCAGTTTCGGGACGTCAGTGACACGTCGTCAGTTGCGACGGTGGCCGAGCGGTTTCTTCTGTTCGACTTCTATCTCGACGTGGACGCTGTCGGGGAACTCCTTGTGGCCGACTTCGCGGGCGATGTGGTCTGCGCCGTGGATCTCGATGCGGCGCGTGTAGACGGTGTAACTCCACGACGAGAACTCGTCGCCGGGTTGGAGCGTCCGGTACTGCGGGACGTTCGTGCGTTTCGGTTGGTCGGCGTGGGGGCCGCGGCACTCGGCACCCTTCTTTTCGACGAACTGCTTCAGGTCGCCCACGACTCTGTCGAGGACGTTCTTATCACCGCTTTGAAAAGTGAGTTTCGTGACGAAGGTCATAGCTGGGTACTACCAGTGTGTTGGATGCTCCGACGGTAAAAGCGCATCTACACGGACGTGGGGAGGCACACACTCCCACGGGGAACCCGAACGAACGACCGTGTGAACAGGGTACATCCTCCGATACCCTCTTAAAGGGTGGCACATTTATTTCGGGTAATGGCAGTCGAAGCGGTCAGCGCTGGTGCCATCCTCTTCCGCGACACCCGCGGCCGGAGGGAGTACTTACTCCTGAAGAGCCGTCCCGGGGACTGGGAGTTCCCAAAAGGCGGGGTCGAGGGGAACGAGGAGCTCCAGCAAACGGCAATCAGGGAAGTCAAAGAGGAGGCGGGAATCGACGATTTCCGTCTCATCGACGGCTTCCGCGAAGACTACAGCTACGTCTTCGAAGCGAACGGTACGACCATTCACAAGACAGTTCACCTGTTCATCGCGCGCTCGTTCGAAGCGTCCGCGGAACTCTCGACGGAACACCGCGACTTGCAGTGGCGCGACTACGAACAGGCCATCAACACCATCACGCAGGATGGTCCGCGCGAGATATTCGAAAGAGCACACGACTTCCTCGACGAACTCGCCGCGCGGAACGAAGGCGAACACAAGTACCTGAAGTAACGCAGGTCACACGACCTGTCTGTCGGCCCCCGGAGAGGTAGCGATAGCTCTGTCTCTCCGTGGACCGAAACGCCTTCCGTCCCCCACACTGAGTCCCTGTCGTGAGCGACACCGCCGACCGTGACCCGGAGTTCGCCTTCGAACTCCGCGTCTGCCGCTGGGCAGAGCGCGCGTGGCACCCCGACGGTCCGCGCCCCGCGATAGTCGCCCGCCAACTCGGGACGCGAAACCGGCGCTGGGACACCGTCGTCGTCGAAGTCGACCCCGACGCGTTCGCCGCGCGCTACGCCCTCTCGACCGACGGGTTCGACTCTGACCTCTTGCGTGTCGTCCGCCACGCTCCCGCCGACTGGCAGTGGTACCGCGACGCGATTCCGGAACCCGACTTCCCGTGGCGACACGTCGTCCCGGCAGTCCACCGTGCGGCGGGTCTCGACTTGGTGGAGAAACGCCGTGGGTCACGCAATCGCGTCGAGTACAAACAGACCGCACCGTACCCCGACTGGGTCGAACGAATCGTCGCCATCGAGAACAAACCGAACCTCGACGCCTCCGCCGCCCGCGCCCTCGCCGACCAGTTAGAACACGACGTGTCGCGAGCACTCGCCGACGAAGTGTGGGTCGCAACGGAAGCGACTGGGGACCGCGTCCAACCCGCGCTCTTGGAGGATTTGCCGGTCGAAGTCGGCATCCTCTCGGTCGGTGACGAGTCGACCGAAGTGCTGTGGCACCCGAGTAAACTCACGCCCGACGACGCCGACGCTCGTCGGCGACTCGTCCTCGCCGAACGGGCCTACGACCGGGGCTGGCGGACGTATCTCGATACGATGCGCCCCGACTGCCGACACTTCGAACTGCGTCGGCGAGGAATGGCACTCGTGCCACGATGTGGAGCCAAAGACTGCTACCAGAGTCAACGCGAGTGTGCTCACTCGTGTTCGTCGTTCGAACCCGAACCGCCCGCGTGGCGGACGAGAGGGTGGCCTATCGAGGGTGGCCCGGGAAAGGGTCTCCGACGGATTCTCGAATCGCGGAGGGAGCGTGCCCGAAAGCGAGTCTTCGAGGACATCGAACGTGACGACGGTCACGAAATGTAATCCAGCCATCAATTTAATCACCACTGCGAGAAAGCGTCACCCTAGAGACGGCGTTCAGAAGATGCCCAATCCAGCCGAAGTCATCAGTGTCGTCGTCGCGCTCGAATGCGTCGTCGTGTCTTCGATAGTCTTGCTCTTGGTGCCGCTCGACGCCGCAGTGTCCCTCATTCCACTCCTGTTGGTCTTTCTGGTCGCGTTGCACGCCTACCGGTCGTGACCCGAGTGTGAGAACGCGAACCCGACAGTGTATGTGCCGAGTTCAAACGACTTCGACGTCCACATCGTCGCGTTCGACGGCGAGCTTGAACGTCGGCACCGTTCGGTAGACGACTTCGACGACGCCTTTTCGACGGAGACTCTGGAGTGCCCGGCGAACGTCGTCTACGTCCGGGTCGACGTCGAACGCGTCGCGGAGTTTGTTGAGGACGCTCACGACGCTCTCGGAGCGCTCGTCGGGGCCGGCGACGACTTCGAAGACGCGGGCTTCGAGGGTGGGGACGCGGATGACGCTCGGCACCGACTCTTCGTCGCCGTCGCTCTCGACGCCGGGTTCGACGCCGACGAGTTCTGCGGCCTCTGCCGTCGCGCGGATGAGACTGTTGTCGTCCCGGTAGTAGTAGTCCTTCAGGTCAGATTCGAGATACTGATGGACCTCGCTGCCGCTTTCGAGGTCCCACCGGTCCTGCAACTCCTTGTTCTTCGTCGGTTGGAGGCGGACGATGTCGGCGAGTCGTTCTTTCGCCTCGTCGGAGAGCGTCATACTCGGACGATTCGACGGAGGAAGTATAACGTTGTTCTGGAATCTCCAGCAGAGGGGCCCAATCGTTAATCATTATCCCTCCACCACCCGTGGCCTCTGCCATGAGCTGGGAAACACTCCGACTCGACTGGGACGACGACGTTGCCACCATCACCATCGACCGACCGGACCGGATGAACGCCCTCAACACGGACACGCTCGACGCCCTCGAAGAGGCGCTCGACGAGGCCGAAGAACAGGGCGCGCGCGTCCTCGTCCTCACCGGGGCCGGTGACAAGGCGTTCATCGCGGGCGCAGACATCAGCTACATGAAGGACATCGGGACGCCCGATGCACAGAAGTACGCCGAACAGGGCCACCGCATCGCCTCGCGTCTCGAAGAGTTCCCGGCACCGACCGTCGCAGCAATCAACGGGTACGCCTTCGGTGGTGGGATGGAGTTCGCACTCGCCTGTGACCTCCGTGTCGCGTCCGAGCGCGCACTCCTCGGTCAGACCGAGATCGACCTCGGCATCATGCCGGGATGGGGCGGCAGTATCCGTCTGCCGACGCTCGTCGGCGACGAACTCGCACGTCGACTCATCTTCTTCGGCGAACGCGTCGACGCGAGCGACGCCCACGAGTACGGCATCGTCGGCGAAGTCGTCGCACACGACCAACTCGACTCACACGTCGAAGAACTCGCTGCGGACCTCGCCGCGAAGCCCCGACACGCACTCGCGGCGGCGAAGGCAGCAATCAACATGTCGCACGACGCGCCCCGCGACGCCGCTCTCGACTTCGAGGCCCGCGTCTGGAGTGGTCTGTTCGGCACGCACGACCAGCGCGAAGGGATGGACGCGTTCCTCGAAAAGCGCGACCCGGACTTCGAATAAGACGGCCGACGCCGTTTCAGCGGTCTTCGATGGCGGCCATCGCCGCTTCGAGGTCACGAACTGACTCCGAAATCTCGGCCACGATTTGGATTTGGGTGTCGTTCGCGGCGACTGCGGCAGTCGTCTCTTCTTGCACGTCGGTCGACTGTTGGAACGCGTTGTCGACCATGCTGGCGACTTCTTCGGTGCGGACCGCCTGGTCGTCGGTGGCGTCCGCGATGTCGTCCATGCCTGTCGCCGCTTCCCGAATCGTCGCGGCAATCTCGGTCTGATTCTCGATGAGGGTGTCGATGCGTTCTGCGCCGTCGCGGACGTCTTCGGTGAGTGATTCGATACCGGCGACAGTCTCGGTGGCGTCGTCGCGCGTCTCGCTGATAATCTCCTCGATGCGTTCGGACTCGGATTGGACCTCGTTCGCGAGCGACTTCACCTCGTCTGCGACGACGGCGAATCCGGCACCGGCGTCGCCGGCGCGGGCCGCTTCGATGTTGGCGTTCAGGGCGAGGATGTTCGTCTGGTCGGCGATGTCGTTGATGACCTCGATGATTTCACCGATTTCCTCGATGTGTTCGGCGAGTTCGTGCGTTCGGTCGGCGACGTGTTCGCCACCTTCTGCGACGCGGTCCATCGCCTCGGCGGCGACTTCGCCGTCTTCGCGGGACTCCTCTGCGAGACGCTGTGCTTCGGTGCTCTGTCTGTTGATTTCGTCGGCACTGGCCGCAATCTCTTCGACTGTCGCCGACAGCGACCCGACTTCACCAGAGACCTCTTCCATCGCCTCGGCTTGCTGACTCGCGATTTCGTTCGCGGCGGTCACGCTCTCGGAGACGTCGTCTGCCGAGGCCATCGCCCGGTCGATAGACGCGGAGACTTCTTCGGAGACCTGCTCTTGTGCCTCACTCATCAGTTGGTTCTTTTCGACCATCTCGGTCGTCTCGGTGGTGAGTTCGACTGCGCCGACGACTTCGCCATCTGGGGCGTACAGCGGCGTCCCCATCGCCCGCACCCAGAGCATCCCGTCGTTCGTCTGGACGCCGCGGTACTCGTCTTCGCGGATGACCTGGTCGGTTCGTGCAATCTTCGTCGCCAGAATCTCGTCTTTCCCTTCCGTGCCGAACGCGTCGATGCCGCGCTTGCCGACGTCAGTCTTCGGGTCGAGGCCGTACGCATCGGTCGCGTATTCGTTGATGTGCGTCAGGTGTCCGGTCGAATCGACCGCGAACATCGGTTCGGGAACGTTGGCGATGACCTGTTCGAACAGTCCTTTCCAGAAGTCCCGCTCAGCTTCGAGGCGTGCCGCCTCGCCCAGTGAATCGCTGGGTTCCCAGCCCAGTCCAGCCCGGTTCTCGTGTGCCTGCATGTCTACCGATGCCCACGAAAACGGGTCTAATAAAGCCTACACGCCGTCTATCACGAACGATATTGGCGCATGGACGAGGTGGTCTCGACGCAGGTGGGCTGTAACTGGTACATCGCAGACGTGTGGTAGCACACGTCCTGCTACGGCTAAATACTCGAATGTATAATGAATAATCATGCAGGACAGAATCAAACTGAGTCGTGTCGAACCCGTCTTAGAGGGTATCACCTACCCGACCACTCGACGGGACGCCGCCGCCGCGTTCGACGGTGTGACCGTCCTGCTCGCCGACGGAAACGCTGACTTAGGTGAGGTTATCCGTGGGTGTTTCACCGACGAGTTCGCCGATTCGAGAGAACTGTACTACGAACTCAACATGGCGATGCCCATCGAGGCAGTCGGCGAACCGGGTCAGTCGGACGGCGACGCCTGAGCGTTACTGCCATCGGTCCCCACCCGAACACCCTTTTCCGACGACGTAATCCGGACGCTTAAGTTCCTCAAGCGGTAGGACGTACTATCATGGAGTTCTGCGACGAATGCGGGTCCCTCATGACACCGCAGGACGGTGTCTGGGTCTGCGCGAACGGCCACGAGAAAGCACGCGACAGCGAGAAAGAGAAGACGATGGTCACCACCGAGGGCCAAGAGTCGAGCGAAGTCGTCGACATGTCCGACGTCGACGCCGGCGAGATTGGTCCGACGACGAAGGCCATCTGCCCGAGTTGTGGCCACGACGTAGCACGCTACGAGATGAAGCAGATTCGCTCTGCCGACGAGTCCGAGACGCGCTTTTTCACTTGCGTCGAGTGCGACCACAAGTGGCGCGAAGACGACCACTGAGCGGTTCGCCTTTTTCCTCTCTCCGTCCGTAGTGGGGGTTATGGCCGATGTGCCACCTCCGCCCACACTCCCTTCGCTCGAGGGGTGGGTCCGCGTCGACGAATCGACCGACCGCCCGTTCGAACTCGGGTTCATCCACGTCCTCGCCCGGACCGTCATCTACGAGGACGCGACGATTCGAGAACGCATTCCTGCCATCGCCGACGAACCGTGGCGCTTCCTCTTCGCCACCCGTCTGGAAGTTCGGCCACGGACGCCGCCTTCGAAGGCGCTCACGCGACTGGTCGTCAGCGGCGCTGCCTCGGGATTCGAAGACCGACTCGCCGAACGTGGATTTTCGGACGTACACCGAAGTTGGACTCGCACACTCGCGGTGCGCGACGGTGAAGCAGACGTCATCCGCTACGACACGACGGTCACACTGGCCGGGGTTCGACTCGCGGCGGACGCCTACCTCGCAGTCACACCCACCGATGGTGAGTACCTGTTGCTGGGCGGTGCGTACCCCCGAGAAGTCGTCGACGGTGATGGTGAGATAGCCGACGCACTCCACGACGCCATCGACCCGGAACGGTTCAGAGAAGAGTTGTTCCGCGTGATTCGGCGCATGGAGTGAGGCCTCTGCGTCGCGCGCCGATATCCTGCCGGTTACTCGTTGCGAGCGAAGACGAGATAGCCAGTGTGGCCGACACCGGCAGTAGACGGGCGCGACCCGCGTTCACCGAAGTCCATGTGTCGCTGGATTGTCTCGAACGTCTCCACGTCCGAGAGTCCCGCTTCGCGCGCCGCTTCGACTGTCGCGCGCGTCCCTTCGACAAAGGGTGAGTAGACGGCGACGTAGCCACCCGTCACGAGCAGGTCGGGTGCCTCGCGGACGACTTCTGGTGCGTTCTCCGTGTCGAGAGTGAGCACGTCGAAGTCGTCTTCGCGGAGGGCGTCCAGTTCGTCGGTGATGTCGCCAGTCCGAACGTCGACTCGTTCTTCGACGCCTGCGAGTCGCATGTTCTCGCGCGCGACGTCGGCGAAGTCGGCGTTTCGCTCGAACGTCGTCACGTCGACGCCGAGTCGGCCGAGGTACGCCGACAGGACGCCCGTCCCGGTTCCGGCGTCGAGGACGCGTTCGCCCGCCGCGACGCCGGTGTGGCCGACGATGAGGCCGATGTCCCGCGGCATCATCGGCGCGCCGGTTCGCTCGAAGTGGTTGAAGAGGTCCGGCCCGCGGGGTTCGCGGACGAGGAACTCTTCGCCGATGTGGGTTTCGAGCGTCTGGCCCGCTTCCACGTCCTCGGGGACGGTCAGCATCCCGAGGTCGGTGTGTAACTCCTCACCGGGTGCGCGGAGGTACTCTCGGTCGCCGTGAACGAGGAGTATCACTCCAGACGTGCGATGGCCGCGGCGAGGTCACCGTCTTCGGCCTCGAGTGCTTTGCGCGCGTCGTCCTTCGAGACGCCGGCACGCTGTGCGACGATTTCGATGTCGGACTCCGGAATCGCTCCGTCTGCCTCGTCGCTCTCGGCGTCGTCGTCACCGGCGCCGAGTTCGCGCGTCTCGGGTTCGCCGACGATCTGGTAGGTCTCTTGACCCTGCGCGTCCATGCGCGTGACCTGCGCGTCCGAGAAGACGAGTTCCTCGTCGGCCGTCTTGATGACGACTTCCTCGGCGTCTAACTCGGTGACGTCGATACCCATCTGCTTCATCATCTGCTTCATCTTTCGCGGGTTCATCCCGCCGCCTCCAAACATACCCGAAGGGTCGGGGTCGCCTCTCAAAAGCGTGGCGAACGTCGCTGGCGACGTGTCTGCGAATCCGACCCTCCTCGGAGCCTGAATACGCTACTCCAGACGGGAACTGACCGCGAGTCCGTTCCCGACGGGGAGGACGATGGTCTCGTACCGCGGGTCGGCGCGGACGGCGTCGAGGTAGGCCGCGATGCCGCGCGTGTCGTCGTTCGTCCCGTCGAGTGCCTGCGCAGTTCCTTCTCCCCAGTCGACGAGCGCACCGAAGTCGATGGGACCGCGCATCACGTTGTCGGCGACGACGATACCGCCGACGGCGACCCGGTCGCGAATCACGTCGAACGCCTCTGCGTAGCGGTGTTTCTGGTGGTCGAACAGCACGAGGTCGAACTCGCCGTCGACCGAGTCGACCAGTTCGAGTGCGTCACCTTCGAGGAACGTCGTCCCGTCGGCGAGACCGGCGCGTTCGAGGAAGTCGCGCGCCATGTCGAGTTCACCGGGGTCGTGTTCGGTCAAGAACATCTCGGCGTCGTCTGGCATCCCTTTGGC
>NZ_LOPV01000711.1 GCF_001469865.1 Haloferax profundi | reverse complement strand
GAACTCGAAGAGTCGGGTCGCGCCCGCGAGATGGGCGAGAAAGCGCAGGACGCCGCCTGCTTCGGGGCCGATGATTGGAAACCCGTGTTCGGCGGCGTACGCCGCCATCTCGGCTTGTATCTCGTCGTGGTCGGGCGCGGTGGCGGTGAGGAAGCGCTTGGTCTCGTCGGTGAGGATATCCATACGAACAGAGGGTCGGCATCGCCGATAAAGTTCGACACTCTGCTGACGCGAACGCCCACATCCGTCCCCCGTCGCTTCCCCACTCGCGGATGGTCCGTGATACTACGCCGTCTCTGGTAGCAAGCGCACCGACGCTGGCAAACGTTACCGTGCACGTGTGACCCGCCTACGCTTAAGTCACGCCGTCTCTCATCTTCGTCCATGTTTGATCCCGACGAACTCGACCAGATTCGGGAGGCCAAAGCCGAGTGGGAGGAAGAGACACTCTCGCCGACGCTCGACCGGTTCGGGGAACGAAAAGACGAGTTCACGACCGACACGGGTGGAAACGACGTCGAACGACTGTACACACCTGCGGACGCCGACGTCGATTACGAAGACGACATCGGCTTCCCGGGCGAGAAACCGTACACGCGCGGCGTCTATCCGACGATGCACCGTGGGCGACTCTGGACGATGCGCCAGTACGCCGGGTTCGGCACCGCCGCCGAGACGAACGAGCGATTCCGGTACCTCATCGACAACGGGTCGTCGGGCCTCTCGCTCGCGTTCGACCTCCCGACGCAGATGGGGTACGACTCCGACGCGACGATGGCCGCCGGCGAAGTCGGGAAATCTGGCGTCGCTATCGACAGCCTCCACGACATGGAGACGGTCTTCGAGGGAATCGACCTCGGCGAAGTCTCCACGTCGATGACCATCAACGCGCCCGCATCGGTGCTTCTGGCGATGTACGTCGCACTCGGCGACAAACAGGGCGTTCCGCGCGAACAACTCCGTGGGACCATCCAGAACGACATCCTGAAAGAGTACATCGCGCGCAACCTCTACATCTACCCACCCGAACCGTCGATGCGCCTCATCACGGACATCTTCGAGTTCTGCGCGCAGGAGACGCCGAAGTTCAACACGATATCTATCTCCGGCTATCACATCCGCGAGGCGGGTTCGACGGCGGCACAGGAAGTCGCGTTCACGCTCGGTGACGGCATCCAGTACGTCCAGGCCGCAGTCGACGCCGGCCTCGACGTCGACGACTTCGCGCCGCAACTATCGTTTTTCTTCAACGCACACAACAACATCCTCGAAGAAGTCGCGAAGTTCCGCGCCGCCCGCCGCATGTGGGCGAAGATTATGGAAGAGCGCTTCGGCGCGGAGAACCCCAAGTCGATGCAACTGAAGTTCCACACCCAGACGGGTGGGTCGACGCTCACCGCCCAGCAAGTCGAGAACAACGTCGTCCGCGTCGCCTATCAGGCACTGGCGGCGGTCCTCGGTGGCACCCAGTCGCTCCACACGAACGGGAAAGACGAGGCGTTGTCGCTGCCGACTGAGCAATCCGTTCGGACGGCGCTTCGGACGCAGCAGATTCTCGCTCACGAGTCCGGTGCGGCCGACACCATCGACCCACTCGCAGGAAGTTACTACGTCGAAGCCCTGACCGACGAAATCGAGGCGGAAGCGTTCGACCTGCTCGACGAAGTCGACGAACGCGGGGGGATGCTCGACGCCATCAAGAACCAGTGGGTCCAGCGGGAGATTCAAGACGTCGCCTACGAACGCCAGCGGGAAGTCGAGACGGGCGAACGCGTCATCGTCGGCGTCAACGAGTACCAGGTCGACGAGGAACCGAACCCGGACGTACAGGAAGTCTCCGAAGAAGAAGAACAAAAACAGGTCGAGTCACTCGAAGCGGTCAAAGACGAACGCGACTCCCAAGCGGTCGAAAAAGCACTCGACGACGTTCGTGCTGCCGCGAACTCCGACGAGAACCTCCTCCCACCCATCGTCGAGGCGGTCAAGGAGTACGCGACAGTCGGCGAAATCTGCGGTGTCCTGCGCGAAGAGTTCGGCGAGTACGCCCCCGAGATGGCCTGAGTCGCGGTACCACACCCCGTGACAAAACGTAACTAATTTTATACTTTCACTCGGCTAAGAAGACTTATTATCGACCCCCGAGTGGGCGATAACGAGGATTTACGATGCCTCTTATTGCATTCTGACCCCCGTCACACGCCCGGTCGCTCCCGCGTTCGTCGCGGTTCCTACTCCTTCAGCGGCGCACAGCCGCGCGGCCGGCGCGTCGTGGGGCATCTCACCGACGAGAGCCCCCGGTATCGTATCCGACTGTCCCCCAACCAGAATACAGATGTCACGAAGACGCCTCCGACACTCTCGTACCGTCTCCGACTACCCCCCGAATCACCACAAACCCGCGCCCTCGTTCACGGCCCAGGCCATCGTGCTGGCTCTCGCCGTCGGTGTGGTCGTGGTCGCTAGCTACCCCGTGCTGTCGCTGGTCGCTGCGACGGCGCTCGTCGGCCTCGTGGCCGTCGCTCGCGTCCTCGTCGCCCGCATCGAGCGCTCGTCGATGAAGGTTTCCGTCCCCGGGTTCCCCGTCGAAGTCACCGTCGCGCGAACGACGCGTGACTGAGCCGACGGTGCCTCGCCGCTGACGTACGTCCCCTCCGCTTTCCGCTTCGGCCCCCACACCGTCGCTTCGCCCCTCACACTACCGCTTCGGCCCTCCACCTCGCCTGTTTTTTCACTGGTCACCCACGAGACGCCTCACTCGCCGACGCCCGGGTGGCCGAGTCGACGGCGGAGGACACGCACTCCCGTCACGACGAGCATCGCCTGTACGTATGCGAACACCGCGAGTGCCGGGTAGAATGCTGTGTGCTCACCGACTCCGAACTCGTTGGACGCGAGCGTATCGAGGAAGAACGCGGCGGCTAACGCCGGGAAGTCGACAATCCACACCTCTTTCGGGAGCACGCCGACGAACCCAGTAACCCACGCGAGAACGAGGACGGCGAACACGACGAGTGTCTCCGGTGCCGTGGCCAGTCGAACTGCGCCGCGTCCGAACCGATTTGCACTGTCGCTCATGGAACCGAAGCGGTCCGCGATATCGCTCACAGCGAGTCCCCCTTACGCGACGTCTTGATTCGAATCGGACTCGCCTGCGAGTGTGACTGCCGTCCCGTACGCGAGAATCTCCGCCGCACCCTGTGCGACTTCTGCGGTGATGTACCGGACGCTGACGACGGCATCTGCACCCATCGACTCCGCTTCTTCTATCATCCGGTCTGTCGCTTCGTCGCGCGAGTCGGCCAAGAGACCAGTGTACGACTTGAGTTCACCACCGACGACGTTTCGAAGTCCCTGCGTGATGTCGCGGCCGACGTTTCGCGCTCGGACCGTGTTTCCACGGACAGTTCCGAGGGATTCGGTAATCTCTCGGCCTGCGACAGTCTCCGTAGTGGTTACTATCATGACAGTACCAACGAATCGTCTGGCTTTATCCGTTGCGCCCGTGGAGTTGTTGGCATGCACTTCGACCACATCGGAATCGCCACGCCGGACGCCGCCGGGTTGGCCGCGTTGTTCGAGGAATTGTTCGACGCGCCGGTGGCCCACGAGGAGACGTTCGACGGGATGACCGTCGTGTTCCTCGAACTCGAAGACGGGTACTTCGAACTGCTCGAACCCCACGAAGACGGCGCGATTGGGAAGTTCCTCGAGAAGAACGGTGCCGGTATCCACCACGTCGCACTCGAAACCGACGACGTCGAGGGCGCACTCCAAACCGCCCGCGACGCGGGCGTCACGCTCATCGACGAGGAACCTCGCCCGGGTGCGTGGGGACACGACGTCGCGTTCCTCCATCCGAAGTCGACTGGAGGCGTACTGGTCGAGTTCGTCTCCCATTAACCTCGGCCGCCGCCCTCCACGGCAGTCACACTCCGACACTCCCCGCGACACGAGGACGACCCGCACTCCGATTCACGGAGGTCTCTGATGACCGAAGATACGACAGACGACGACACCCCGACGAAACAGGCACTCTCGGGCACGATGCGCGATTGGCTTTCGCACCGTGTCGCGACGACGCCAGACCAACGAGCGCTCATCTACGCACCGACTGGTGACTCGTGGACGTTCCGCGAACTCGATTCGCTCGTCTCCGAGACTGCGGGCCAACTCGCCGCACTCGGCATCAAAGCCGGCGACCACCTCGGCGTCGTCCTCGAACCGGGAGTCGAGTACGTTCGTCTCATCCACGCTGCAGGCCGCCTCGGAGTCACGCTCGTCCCACTCAGTGAACGTCTGACGCCGGACGAAGTCGCTCGAAACCTCGAAATCGCCGACGTAACTGCGCTCGTCTGCGGCGACTCGACAGAGTCCACTGCCGTCGAAGCGACAGCCGACGTTCCTGTCGTCTCCGTCGACGAACCACGCTGGGAGGGTGTCATCAACCTCTCGTCGATAGCGCCGAAGAGCACCACGCCAGCCCAGTGGAACCTCTCAGATACGATGTTGCTCCTGTTCACCTCGGGGACGACGGGGACACCGAAGGCGGTTCGACTCACGATGGGGAACGTGCTCGCGAACGCCGTCGCCTCGTCGTTCAGACTCGGCCTCTCCCCCGGTGACCGCTGGTTGGTCACGCTCTCGTTGCACCACATGGGCGGTATCGGGCCGATTCTCCGGAGTCCACTGTACGGGACGACCATCGTCCTCCGTGACGGATTCGACGCCGGCGGTGCGGCCGACGACATCGGAAAGTACGACGTGACGGGTGTCTCCGTCGTGCCGACGATGCTCAAACGGATGCTCGACAGTCGAGGGACGCTCTCGGATTCGCTCCGCGTCGTCCTCCTCGGTGGCGCACCTGCCTCCGAAGAACTCGTCGAACGGTGCCGGAACTACTCGGTCCCGGTGTACCCCACCTACGGGATGACCGAGACGGCCTCACAGATTGCGACTGCGACGCCCCGCGAGGCGTTCTCGTCTATCGGGACCGTCGGACGCCAACTCTTCTTCGTGGACCTCGACATCGTGAACGACGACGGGACTCCCGTCGAACCGGGAACCGCCGGCGAAATCGTCGTCTCCGGACTCACGGTCTCACCGGGATACTACGGGGACCCCGAGGCGACTGCCGACGCGTTCACCGACGCGGGCCTCCGAACAGGCGACATCGGGTATCGCGACGACGACGGCCTCCTGTACGTGCTCAACCGCAAAGACGACCGAATCATCACCGGCGGCGAGAACGTCGACCCCGGTGAGGTCGTACACGTTCTCCGCCAGTACCCCGCTATCGACGATGCAGTCGTCCTCGGTATCCCCGACCCAGAGTGGGGCGAACGCGTGAGTGCACTCGTCGTCCTCTCCGACCCGGAGATGCGACTCGACCGGTCTGCGCTCGACGCGTTCTGCCGCGAACACCTTGCCGGGTTCAAAGTCCCGCGCCTCGTCGAACCCACCGACGAACTCCCGCGGACCGTCTCGGGGACTATCGACCGACAAGCGGTCCGAGAGCGTTTGCAGGCCGCCCAGCCGGTCACGGAAGCAGAACCCGAGTGGACCGGCGTCCCGCAGGGCGACGATGTCGTCGGGGCTGACCCAACCGTCGTCGACGACGCCGAACGTGCCGGCGAAGGCGACGCAGAAGAGAGTGAACCAACTCCTGGCGACGAATCGGACGGACCCGAACCCACTGGCCTGACGGAGCCCACGGACTCACGCGACGCTGCGGACGACGAAATCGACGTCTCGGACGCCGCCGACGGCCAGGAGAGCCTCGAAGATTCTGTCGGCGAGTCTCAGGCGACAGACGTTGGCACCGACGCCAGCGACGAAGGTGACGGTGGTAGTGACGAGAGCGATAGGGACGCAGACGACGAGGCCAACGGCGGCAGTGACGAGGTCGATGAGGACGCAGACGACGATGGCGGAGACACCGGCGTGGGGACAATGCACCACGACGAGGAATGAACGCGCCGGCGCGTGTTCGATAATCAATAGCCCGCGTCTTGCCGGTACCTGTCCAAACAATCATTACGTTTTACGGCAACAGGGACGTATGGTAGGTGCTACCAACCAGACACTTCGACCGTTTCTGTGGCGTGCAGGCAAACTCTTTCCGGACCGCGAAATCGTCTCTCGAACGTCCGAGGGTATAACGAGATACACGTATTCGGAGTACGAGGGACGCGTCGCACAACTCGCGAACGCCCTCGCAGATGCGGGTATCGGCGACGGTGACCGCGTCGCGACGTTCTGTTGGAACCACGACCGACACTTCGAGACGTACTTCGGCGTCCCGTCGATGGGTGCACAACTCCACACCATCAACCCACTTCTCCCGGACCACCACATCCAGTACATCGTCGAGAACGCCGAAGACCGAATCATCTTCGTCGACCCGTCGCTGGCGCCGAAACTCGCCGGCGCAGTCGACGAAGAGGCCTTCGCCTCTGTCGAGCAGTTCGTCGTGATGGCGTCGGAGGTTCCCGACACGGACCTCGACCCAGTGACCGACTACGAGTCGTTCATCGGCGACTACGCCGACGAGTACGACTGGCCGGACCTGCCGGAAGACCAACCGGCAGGGATGTGCTACACCTCTGGGACGACGGGCAAGCCGAAAGGTGTCGAATACTCCCAGCAGATGCTCTGGGCGCACACGATGGCGACGCTCCCGCAGGCGGGTCTCGACATCGGCGCGGACGACGTCGTCATGCCCGTCGTGCCGATGTTCCACGTCAACGCGTGGGGTCTTCCGTTCTCGATGACTGCCGCGGGCGCCAAACACGTCTACCCCGGACCGTCGCCGACGCCGGAGGACCTCGCGAAACTCATCGAGTCCGAGGGTGTCACGATGACCGCAGGGGTGCCGACTGTCTGGCTTGGTCTCCTCGACTACCTCGACGAACACGACACCGATATCTCGTCGCTCGAACGCATCGTCATCGGCGGCGCGGCGGCACCGAAGTCCGTCATTCGACGCTTCGACGAGGAGTACGACGTGGAAGTCGTCCACGCGTGGGGGATGACCGAGATGTCGCCGGTCGGAACTGTCGCACACCTCAAACCCGGCATGGAGGACCTTCCGGCGGACGAACAGTACGAAAAGCGCGGTATGCAGGGTCTGCTCGTCACCGGTCTGGAGATGCGCGTCGTCGACGACGACGGCAACGAGGTGCCGTGGAACGGCGAAGACTTCGGTGAACTGTGGGTCCGTGGGCCGTGGGTCACGACGGAGTACTTCGAGCGCCCAGATGCGAACGAACAGGACTTCGAAGGCAACTGGCTGAAGACGGGCGACGTAGTGACCGTGGACGAAGACGGGTACGTCAAAATCGTGGACCGTGCGAAGGACGTCATCAAGTCCGGCGGCGAGTGGATTTCCTCCGTCGAACTGGAGAACACCATCATGGCGCACGACGGCGTCGCGGAAGCGACAGTCGTCGGCGTGCCCCACGAGCGATGGCAGGAACGCCCCGTCGCGTTCATCGTTCCGAAGGCCGGGTCAGACGAAGACGAACTCAAGGACGAAGTCGTCGAACTCGTGCGCTCGGAGTTCCCCAAGTGGTGGACGCCCGACGAAGTCGTCTTCATCGAGGAAGTCCCGAAGACGGCGACGGGCAAGTTCGACAAGAAGGTGCTGCGCAACCAGTACGACGACTCCTCACTCATCGAGGGGAAGACGCCTGACGAAGACGCCCCGTCGCAGGACTGACTCGGCCACTGCGTCTCGATTTTTTGTCCTCACTGTCGGCCAGAGCCACGACGCACTCTACTCACGATAAATTAGTTTGAAGTTTATACTGATTCCATACAGTATATGCCTGTTCGACCCTACCAAGGGATATGGACCTTCTCGACGAATCAATCGTGCCAGAGCACGCCCGCGCCGTCAAGCGTGAGGCGCGCGAGTTCGCCGAAGAACACATCGTCCCCGTCGCAGAGGAGTACTACGA
Source organism: Haloferax profundi (assembly GCF_001469865.1). Lineage (GTDB taxonomy): Archaea > Halobacteriota > Halobacteria > Halobacteriales > Haloferacaceae > Haloferax > Haloferax profundi. Next base: position 3,369 of record NZ_LOPV01000711.1, on the reverse strand, counting down.
GTCCGGCGAGTACCCGCGCGACGTCCTCGAAGCAGGGATGGACGCAGGACTTGTCGCACAGGACATCAGCGAGGAGTACGGTGGCAAGGGATACGACCTCCAGCAGATTCTCGCCATCTCCGAGGAGTTCTACCGTGCCGACGCCGGTATCGCACTGACGCTCCAACTCGCCTCCTTCGGGTGCGAGATTATGGAACACTACGGGTCTGAAGAGCAGAAAGAGACGTGGCTCCGCCCCGTCGCCGAGAACGAGCAGATTTCGGGCCTCGCCGTCTCCGAACCGCAGACCGGGTCCGACATGGCCGGGATGGAGACGACGGCCGAGAAGACCGACGACGGATACGTCCTGAACGGCGAGAAGTACTGGGTCGGCAACGCCGTCGAAGCCGATTGGCTCACCGTCTACGCCAAGACCGGCGATTCGGACGACCGGTACTCGAACTACTCGATGTTCATCGTCCCGACGGACACGCCGGGGTACGAGGCCGAGCACATCCCCGAGAAGATGGGGATGCGAGCGTCGAAGCAGGGGCACATCGTCTTCGACGACTGCGAGATTCCCGAAGAGAACCTCATCGGCACCGAAGGCGGCGGGTTCTACATGCTCGCAGACTTCTTCAACCACGGCCGAATCGTCGTCGGCGGACACAGTCTCGGACTCGCCGCGTCCGCCATCGAAGAGGCGTGGTCGTTCGTCCACGACCGACAGGCGTTCGGGCGGAACGTCTCGGAGTTCCAGGCCGTCCAGCACATCCTCGCCGACATGCGCATGGAGTTCGAAGCGGCGCGCGCACTCAACTGGCGTGCCGCGGAGAAAGTCGCGAACAACGAGGACGCAGGATTCTGGGCTGCGACTGCGAAGACGAAGTCGACCGAGATGGCAGTCGACGTGGCCGAACGCGGCATGCAACTCCACGGTGGCCGGTCTGTCCTCGACGAGAACAAAATCTCTCGGGTCTACCGCGACGTTCGCATCCCGGTCATCTACGAGGGTGCAAACGAGATTCAACGCAACCTCATCTACCGACAGGGCGGACTCTAAACGTCTCCTGACGAACATTTCTCGGCGAATAGAATTATAGGCTGGTCCGATAGTCCTCTATCCAGAGTCGTCCCCGTTACGACTCGGTGACTATCATGCAACTCGAAGAATTCGTTAGCTCTCACGCACCGAACGACGGCACCAAAGCGTTCGAACTGGAGAACTCGAAACTGCTCGACGTCGAACTCGACGGCAGTATCATGGCCAAAGCTGGGACGATGGTCGGGTACGAGGGTGACATCTCGTTCGAACGGAAGTCCGCTGGCGGCCTGAAGGGGATGTTGAAGAAGAAAGTCTCCGGCGAAGGCGACGTGATGATGCAGGCATCCGGGTCCGGAAACCTCTATCTCGCCGACCAGGGCAAAGAAGTCCAGATTCTCGAACTCGACGCAGGCGAGGAGATTAGCGTCAACGGAAACGACGTGTTGGCCTTCGAATCCAGTGTGAACTGGGACATCAAGATGTTGACGAGCATCGCCGGTGCGTCCACTGGCGGCCTGTTCAACGTCTTCCTCGAAGGGCCGGGGCACGTCGCCATCACGACGCACGGCAAACCGCTCGTCCTCGAGACGCCCGTGAGCACGGACCCGAACGCGACTGTCGCGTGGAGTGGGAACGTCTCGCCGTCGTCGAAGCGCGACGTGAACGTCAAGAGCCTCATCGGTCGCTCGTCGGGCGAGACGTACCAACTCGAGTTCGCAGGCACCGACGGATTCGTCATCGTCCAACCGTACGAGGAAGTCCAACCCGGACAGTAACTCGCCGCCACCTTCACCACCGTCGTTTTTCCAATCTGCCGTGACTGACTCGACTTCCTGAGTGGCCAGTCTCACAGAAAAATGAGCTAATTGGGTATCTGACGTATCTCGCCCCGAGCTATGTCGACAGCACAACCACTCGAAGGGAAAGTATCGATTGTAACTGGTGCAGGCGGGCAAATCGGCGAGGGGATCGCAGTCGAACTCGCCAAAGCGGGGAGTGACGTCGTCATCGCGGACGTGAACGTCCTCGACACGGAGTACAACCAACAGTCGTCGACGGACGTCGGCGGCGCGGACCGGGCCCAAGAAGTCGCCGGGCGCATCGAAGAACTCGGCCGCCGGGCACACATCGTCGAGTGCGACGTGACGCACGCCGACCAGGTCGCTGCGATGGTCGACGAGACAGTCTCTGAGCTCGGCGGAATCGATATCCTCTGTAACAACGCGGGTATCATCACCGTCGACCCGGTCGAAGAGATGAAAGAAGAAGAGTGGGACTCGGTGATGGGTGTGAACGTCAAGGGTGTGTTCCTCCCGTCGAAGGCGGCGATTCCGCACCTCAAAGAGTCCAAAGGGGCGGTCATCAACACCGCGTCGATTGCAGGCAGCATCGGTGCAGCAGGGTTAGCTCACTACTGTGCGTCGAAGCACGCCGTTCTCGGGTTCACGAAATCACTCGCCCTCGAACTCGCGGGTGACGACGTGACGGTGAACGCAATCTGCCCCGGCATCGTCGACACACCGATGTGGAACAAGGTGTTGACGCCGACACTCGACGAGGCGTACGACGACACCATCGAACGGGTCATCCCTCTCGGACGCGACCAGTCGCCCGAAGACATGGGGAAACTCGCGGTGTTCTTTGCGACGAACCGGAACATCACCGGGCAGTCTGTCGTCGTCGACGGTGGTATCCTCCAGAACGTCATCTGAACTGCCGAAAACGTATTTTTGAACTAACAATTATCTCCGCTGCCTCCTAAGCGTGGGTATGGGTGACATTAGCGTCCACCTGGTCGACCGCGGTCGCGTCCACGCTGACATGGGATACGTCCTCTCTGGCTACTCCATGGGGAGTGCGTCGAATCCAAATCCGGACCACGAGATGGCGGAGTTCGTCGTCTGGAACGCCGTCGTCGACGGCCCAGACCAGACGGTTCTGTGGGACACCGGGTCGAACCCGGATGCAGGGAACGGCTATTGGCCTGCGCCCCTGTACGAGGCGTTCGCACACGTCGACGCCGCAGAACACACGCTGGAAGCTGACCTCGACGCCGTCGGATACTCGCTTTCGGACATCGACGCCGTGGTGATGAGCCACCTCCACCTCGACCACGCGGGTGGTCTCAGGGAGTTCGCCGGGGCGGACGTTCCAATCTACGTCCACGAGGAAGAACTGAAGTTCGCGTACTACTCGGCGAAGACGACGGAGGGGTCGATTGCGTACCTCGCGTCCGACTTCGACCACGACCTGAACTGGAACGTCGTCCACGGCGACGAGTACACACTGTTCGACGGGATGCGTCTGTACCACCTTCCGGGCCACACGCCCGGCGTGATGGGTGC
>NZ_LOPV01000710.1 GCF_001469865.1 Haloferax profundi | reverse complement strand
TGATCTAATTCGAGACGCCCGCGGGCGACGTGCTCATCGCTGGTGACGAGTGCTACGTCGAGGGGAACTACACGGACGAGGTGCCACTCGGTCCGGGGTTACTCTGGAGTGACCGTCACTGGTTCGACAGTCTCCAGAAGATCAAAGAGATGGAACGGCAGACCGGCGCAGACGTGTTGTTCGGACACGACCTCGACCGGTTCCGTTCCTTCGAGAAGGGGTGGAACGTCTGAGCAGGTGCAGGGGAGCGCACCTCTCAGCATCTCGAGGGGGAGTATGGTGGTGGTGGTGGTGGTGGGAGGTTGGTTGCGAGTCGCTTCGAATTAGATCATGAGCTGGACGTCGGACTCAGCCATGTGCTGGAGTGCCGTCGCCGCACCCACGCCGGTGGTGACACCGTCGTAGAACGCGTCTTCGTCGTAGCCCATCAGTTCGATGGTCATCTGACACGCCTGCAGGTCTACGCCCATGTCGAGAGACGTCTCGATGAGTTCCTCGACGGTCGCAGTCCCGTTTTCTTTGATCTTCTTCTCCATCATGCTCGTCGCGACGTTGTCCATGAAGGGCAACGCGGCGACTGCGTTGGGCATCGGCATGCTCGGGTTGCCGATTGCGCTGAGTTTGAGGTTCTTCGACTTCTCCTCGTGGAGGATGTCGAGGCCC
>NZ_LOPV01000709.1 GCF_001469865.1 Haloferax profundi | reverse complement strand
ACTCGCGAGGATGAGCGGCGGGTACGCCATGTCGAGGGTGCCTTTCGTTGCGATGATGGTCATCGACTTCTGCCCGCCGTCGTCGGTCGCCTCGCGGAGGTCAGAGACCTCTTCTTCCAGTGCCTGAATCTGGGCCTGGAGCTCTTCGACGGAGGCGGTCGTCGTGTCGACGGGCGCGTCAGCGTCCGAGCTCATTCCTTCTGGATGTAGTGGACGAAGAGCGCTTCGCCGCCCTCGTCGGACTCTTCCTGGTCGAGCATAGAGACACCGTCTGTCGTGTCTGCCCAGCCCTTCAGGTCGCTCATGCTGCCGGAGTCGGTAGAGACGACTTCCAGAATCTCTCCGGACGAGAGGTCGTCGACCGCACCGCGGGTCTTGACGACAGGCATTGGGCAGGACAGTCCTTTCACGTCGAGGGTTTCGGTAGGTTCGTACTCACTCATTTTTCGAGTTCACCTGTGTTGGGTGTATCCCACAATATCAGGGTGTTTCCTAAAAGTGTGTCGGTTCTTGGGCAGACTACGCAATATCAGGTTCGTTTCGGGCGACGGGGCAGTCTCTCCCACTCTCTGCATAGGTAGTGTCATTCGTCGCGTACGCGAGTGCGCAATCCCTCTACCTGCGAGGGCCCGAACAGCCGATTTAGTATTGTAGGAAAATCGAACGACTATGCAAACTCTTAAGTCAGACCATCTAATAGTGGGTGATGCATACATGACTGCTCCAGACCTCCCGGAACTGGAAACCGAAGTTCCCGTCATCGAACCCGAGACGCTCAAAGAGCGCATCGATAACGGAGAAGAGCTGACAATCCTCGACAACCGCGTGCCATCCGAACACGAAGAATGGCGCATCGAGGGCGAAAACGTCTCGCACGTCAACATTCCCTACTTCGACTTCCTCGACGAAGACCTCAGCGACGACATCTACGAGGACCTCCCAGAAGACGAGGAGTTCGTCGTCCTCTGTGCGAAGGGGTCGTCGTCTGAGTACGTCGCCGGGCTGCTCATCCAGGAGGGCTACGACGCAGTCGCCCTCGAACGCGGCATGAACGGCTGGGCCAGCATCTACGAGTACACCGAACTGGAGACCGACGGCGACGCCACCATCGCACAGTACCAGCGTCCCTCCAGTGGCTGTCTCGCGTACCTCATCGTCGACGGCGACGAGGCCGCCGTCGTCGACCCACTTCGCTACTTCTCGGACGAGTACGTCCAGGACGCGAAGGCGATGGGTGCAGAACTCAAGTACGCCATCGATACGCACATTCACGCAGACCACATCAGCGGCGTCCGCACGCTGGTCGAAGACGAAGGCGTCACGGGCGTCATCCCCGAGGCCGCCGAAGGCCGCGGCGTCGACTACGACGTCGAGTACGACACCATCGCGGACGGCGAGACGCTCACCGTCGGCGACACGGAGATCGAAGCAATCCACACGCCCGGACACACGACCGGCATGACGACCTACAAGGTCGACAACGTCCTGTTCACGGGTGACGGCCTGTTCATCGAGTCGGTCGCTCGCCCCGACCTCGAAGACGGCGACGAGGGTGCCCCGGACGCCGCCGGTATGCTCTACGACTCGCTTCAGGACCGCGTCCTCACCCACGACGACCACTTCATCGTGGCCTCCGCTCACTTCAGTGATGCGGCAATCCCCGCCGAAGACGGCAGCTACACGGCTACGCTCGGGGAACTCAAGGAAACCATGGGCGCACTCTCTATGCCGAAAGACGAGTTCGTGGAGTTCATCCTCTCGGACATGCCGCCTCGGCCAGCCAACTACATCGACATCATCGAGACCAACCTCGGTGTGCAGGAGTCGGACGACGACCGCGCGTTCGAACTCGAACTCGGCCCGAACAACTGCGCGGCCAGCAACGAAGCCCTGACGAACTAAATGTCGGGACTGACGCCGCTCCTCGTCGACAGCCTCTTCCCGAACGGGATAGCGCACTACGCGCTCGGCGGTCTCCTCATCGGATTGGGGACGGCCATCATCTACCTCGGGACGGGTATCATCGCGGGTGCGAGCACCTTCCTCGAGTCGACGCTCTCGTACGTGTCCGACCTCCCGCGGTTCAACAAGACGAAGTACGTCACGTCGCGCGATTGGCGCGTCGTCTTCACCCTGAGCATCGTCGCCGGTGCCGCCATCTACACCGTCACACTCGGTGACGGCTGGTGGGTCTCCGAGGTCCAACCGTGGCGCTTCGCCGTCGGCGGCGTGCTCGTCGGCATCGGGACCCGCATCGGTAAAGGGTGTACGTCCGGGCACGGGGTCTGCGGCGTCGGCTCTCGCTCGCGAACCTCGTTCGTGAACGTCGCAACCTTCATGCTCGTCGCAATCGGCGTCGCACAACTCCTCCAGGCGCTGGGGGTGTCACCATGAGCGACGACGAACGCGGACTCGGATTCATGCTGCTCATCGTCCTGGGCGGCTTGATATTCGGGTTCGGCCTCGGACTGAGCAACATGGCTCGACCGGAAGTCGTCATCGACTTCCTCCAGTTCGACGACTTCGGCCTCGTCTTCGTCATGGGCGGTGCCGCAGTCGTCACGGGAACCGTCTTCGCACTCGCAGAAGCGTTCGGTGACCGGGCACCCCTCACCGGAACGAACTACGGCCGCCGTCTGAAGTCGTTCGACAAGAACGTCGTCGTCGGTGGTGTCATCTTCGGTGCCGGATGGGGAATCTCCGGTATCTGCCCCGGGGCAGCGTACGCCAGCCTCGGTGTCGGTAACTACCCCATCCTCATCGCCATCGGTGGGATGTTCGTCGGTGCCTACCTGCAGGGCCTCTGGCGCGCCCGACGCGCCGAGAGCGCCGCCCGCGGAACGTCTGCTGACTAACGCTCTCCATCTTTTCCACTCGTCTTCGTAGCCAGCGCCGAGTCCCCACTGCGAACGCGGCCTGCTCGATGGGCTGTCCATCGAAGCGTCGTTGCGTCCACCTTCCTCTATCCATCCTCCTCACTGCCCACCATCTCTCTCGCCACTCCAACGGTGCTCGACCTCTCACGAACCAGACAGCGACAGCCTCACTGGACGCTCGAGCGGCCGTGCGTCTGCAGTCTCAGAGTGTTGTACACGTCATGAAATATTACTCCGTCATAGATAGCGGCCATATCTGTTCGTAACTCTCTGATGTACAAATGAAGCCACAGTTTAGCGGTATTTCTATGTTCAATCCATAACTTATGGGTATCCAATCACGATATGGTATTGTACAGTGTTCCCAAAAGCGTTATATCCTCTCTCCGGTTAGCCAGCACTGTACAGGAAAGCATGATTCGTACAATATCATTTGGGCGCCCCACGGGGTGCTGGTAAGATGTTCGGAATCGAAAACCTAACTGGGAGTACCCAGGCAGCAGCACTCGTCGGTATCGTTCTCGTCGAGGCTATGGTGCTGTACGTCGGATACGGCGCATTGGAGAGCGTCGTCGGCTCTACCGTCTTGAAACTCCTCAGGGGTGAATGACGATGATGGAGATATTCGGAATCTCGGCCGCTATGTTGGTGATGTTCGCCGGATTCGGCCTCCTCATCGGTATCCTCTTCGGCTTCTTCGGGATGGGCGGGTCGTTCCTCGTCACGCCCGCGCTCTTGGTCATGGGTTACCCATCGCGCGTGGCCGTCGGGTCTGGTCTCGCGTTCGTCTTCGGTACCTCCGTCATCGCGACGTTGAAACACCGTGACCTCGGTCAAGTCGACTACAAACTCGGCGTCTCGATGATTATCGGGACCACCGTCGGCCTCGAAGTCGGGAAGGAAATCGTCCTCCACCTCGAAGAACTGGGCATGGCCGGGAACATCATCAGCATCACGTACGTGCTGCTGCTCGGTGGAATCGGCGCGTTCGTCACCTACGAAGCGCTGAAAGGCGGCGATGGCGGCGGTGTCTCT
>NZ_LOPV01000708.1 GCF_001469865.1 Haloferax profundi | reverse complement strand
GCCGACGACATCCCCGAGATAGCGAAGAAGATTCAGAGCTACTCGCTTCCACCGATGCTCACGCTTCGCGGTGGCATTCAGGTGTCGCTCTGGATGGTCCTCTTGGTTGCGTTCGCGACGGGTCTCCTCTCGGGCTTCCTCGGCGTCGGTGGCGGCTTCATCCGTATGCCCGCGCTGTTCTACCTCATTGGTGTCCCGGTGCCCATCGCAGTC
>NZ_LOPV01000707.1 GCF_001469865.1 Haloferax profundi | reverse complement strand
GTCCGGCAGGCCGGTAACTACCTCGGCATGGGCGTCCTCGACTACGTCAGTCTGGCACTCATCCTCGGGTCTGCGTTCATGGTCGCCGGCGCTGTCGTCTACAGTGCCCTCAAGTCTATGCGCGCTCGCACGACTGGTGCAACATCCACCGCAGACTAACCCGAGCACCACACGCTGACTATCCGCAGTTCGACCTCGTTTTTCGGCTCGGTGTTGTACAAAGCATACAAACCCTTTTGAGTGCTGACCACGTAGCGCGATGTGATAATGGCTAGCTCGATGGTCGAATATCTGCAATCCGACATGCAGTGTGAGGGGCTCCTCGAGTGTCTCCACGGACTCAAGCAGCTCGACCGACGGTGCTTCGAGGTTCTCGTCGATACAGAGGACCCTATGACCGTCGACGAGGTTGCGGAGGCCGTAGAGCGCGAACGCTCGACCGCATACCGCTCCATCCAGCGTCTTCTGCAGGCTGGACTCATCAAGAAAGAACAGGTGAACTACGAACACGGCGGGTACTACCACGTGTACCTCCCGACCGACCCCAACGAAGTCGCAGACGAGATGCAGCGGATGCTCAACGACTGGTACGCACAGATGGGCACGCTCATCCAGGAGTTCCGCGACAAGTACGACGAGAAAATCATCACCGCCGAGTGAGGATAATCACCCGACTGCGTGCCACCACAGGGTGGACATTCTTCGAGCCCAAACTGATTAGGCTCTGCGTTCAACCGCTATCAGCCCGTAGCTTTTTCTACGACCCCTCTATGTCGAAGAGTAAAAGCAGTCCCCGAAACAACGAGTTCGTCGAAGAGTGCCCCTCGTGTGAGACTCGGACGTCCCACGACGTCTCGATAGAGATCAAGACCGAGAGCCGGAAACGCGAGAACCGCCAGTTCTCGCGCGAACCCTACCGAGTCACGCAGTGCACTCGCTGCGGTGACAAGCGGTCTCAGCGCATGAACGACGCGTGACCACATCGTTCGTCACGACACCACCCACGTCGGTTCGGTACCGAAGGACACCCCGCTTGTCCACGCCCCGCACCCAGAGATGACACACGCACCACCGACCGACCCGCCGACTATCCTCCTCGTCGACGACGAGGTAGCACTCGCTGACAGTCTCGCACTGTGGCTCGAACGCCAGTACGAGGTTCGGGTCGCCTACTCCGGGCGAGAGGCCCTCCAGGCGTTCGACGACGACGTAGACGTCGTCTTCCTCGACCGGAACTTACCGGGCCTCCCAGGTGAGACGGTCCTCCAAGAGGTACGACGCCAATCCACCTCCGACGCGCCGGCAGTCGTCATGCTGAGTGCGACACCGAGCGACGAACTCTCCGACCTCCCCGCTGACGACGTCCTCACGAAACCAGTCACGAAGACAGATATCTTCGACGCAGTCGCTCGCTTCACGGCCGACACACAGGAAGTTCCGGTCGAGTAAGTCGTCAGTCGTCCGCTGGCGCAGGATTCAGTTCTTCGAAGTACGCCTCGATGAGTTTTCGCTCTGCGGACCGGAGGTGTTCGTGGAGCGTCGGTGGCGAGATACCGAGTGAGTCTGCGACCTCTTCGGCCGTACTCCCTCGCGGCCACTCGAAGTACCCCGAGACGAAGGACGTCTCGAGGACCGTCTTCTGTCGGGCGGTCAACTTTGCGTCGAGTTCGTGGCGGAACGACTCCGTCGACTGTGTCGTCTGTTCGACCTCGCGTTTGGCGACGACGGAGACGCCAGATTCCGACCCGGACACCGCGTCGACGATTGCCCCGTGGTCGGCGTCTGCCGCGACGTGAAGTGCGAGACTACCGCGTCCCTCCGAGAGTTCGAGCGCCTCGATACTCGCGCCGTGGTCGATAGCCGTGAGGAGGACCGACGACTCGTCGAGTCGAATCTCCACGACTGACTCGTCGGTTCCGTCGGTGACGACGCGAACGGTCGTGATTGGGTCGGAGGCGACTGCCGCCTCCACGAGGTCACTTCCGGACACGCCTTCGACGGTGACGAAGCAGGTGAGACCGTCGTCGACTTGGGCGACGCCGTCGAGCGAGAGGTCACACCCGACGTCTGCGCTGAGAACGGAGAGCGCGCCGGCATTCGCTTCGAGACGGAATTCGAGTTCGACGACGCTGTCGCCGTTGAGGAGTCGCTTACTCTGTGCGGCGTTGATGCCGTTTCCGACCGTCGCACCGAGGTCCGAAAACAGCCCTGCGGACTCCTCGTCGAACTCGCCACGTTCGTCGTAGACGGTGAGTGCGCCGTAGACCGTTCCTTGATAGGAGATGGGGACACACAGCCCGGACACGTCGTCGAGTTCTGCTGCTCGGTCACCGAACACCGCGTCCCGGTGGTCGGCCGAGATATCGTCGAAGACGTACACCTCGTCGGGGTCGTTGGGGTCGAACACGTCGTCGACGACGCTGTGGTCGACGTCCGTGGGTTCGCAGTCGACGCCGGTCTGCGCAGTACACCGAAGCACACCGGCCGCAGTCCGGCGGAGGACGTAGGCGGCCTCGTGGGCGTCGGCGACGGCGTCACAGACGGTCTGTTCTATCTCGTCTCTCGTCCGCGCGTCGATGAGCGCTCGGTCGACGTCGCGGATGAGGTCGTTGACGCGATTCAGACGGTCGAGTTGCCGTTCACGATTCTGGATTGCGGCCTCGTGTTCCGCGCGGACCGCGTCGAGTCGGTTCCGCAATTCGTCGAGTGCCTCCGGTTCGCGGAGTTCGTCGACTTCACGGCTCTCGAGCACTTCTTCGGTCGATTCGAGCGCGAAATACTCGCGGACTTCCGACTCGAAACTCGACCGAAAGAGGAGTTCCTCGACGGTCTCTTTGACCTCCGTCTCGGTGACGGGCTTGACGAGGTACGCGTCGAACGGCATGTCCACGATGTCCGTGTCCGGTTCGACGGCAGTCATCATCGCCACACGGCAGTCGATACCGCGCGCGCGAATCTCGTCGAGGACGTCGTCACCGGAGACAGTGGGCATCCGCCGGTCGAGAAGGACGACGTCGACACTGTCGTCGATGCGGTCGAGCGCCGCTTCGCCACCGTAGGCAGTCTCGACCGAGAATCGTTCGCCGTCGAGCCAGTATCGACAGGTGTCTGCGAGGTCCTCGTCGTCGTCGACGACGAGAACAGTCTGCTCGGCAACCCGTCGGTCTGGGTGCCCCCCGGCCGAGCGTTCGGTGACCATCGTATCGAACACACAGTACCATTGGACAGATATATATCTGCCCATCGGGTGAGGTGGAATTTAGGTCCCGTGGCGTCCCGATTACCGCGTCGCAGACGGACTCGGACGCACCTCACAGAACGTCGCCACCCGACGACGACGACCAGTCGCTCACGCCTGCGGGAGCGTCAACTACGACCGGTCGCTCAGGCTCCCGGAAACGTCACGACGAACGTCGACCCAGCCGGGTGGTTGTCTTCGATACGGACGTCGCCGCCGTAACTCTCGACGATTTCACGGACGAGGAACAGACCGAACCCGTTTCCGGGGTCTGAGAGGTCTTCGATTCGCTGGTCGACGATGCGGCGTTTCTCTTCGTCCGAGATACCGGGGCCGTTGTCGGACACGCGGAGTTCGACGAACCCGTCGTCGTCGGCAACGTCCACGTGGACTTCGGGCACGACTTTGTCGTTGTGCTGGACGGCGTTCTTCAGCAGGTGCTCGACGACTTCGTCTAGCAGTTCGTCGGCGAGGACGGTGGTTCCGATGGTGTAGTCGACGGTGACGTCCACCTCGGCGGCCTCCGCTTCGAGTTCTGCAACGACGTGCTCGATTGCGTCGTCCAGTGACCGCGGTTCGAACTCGTGAGACTCTCGCTCGACGATGACCTTCATGAAGGTCCGCATCGTCCGGACGAGGTCGGTCATCTCGTCGACGCGGTTCCGTATCGTTCGGAGGTGTGACTCACCTTCCGGTTCGACGAAGTCACCGACGATGTCTGAGCGTGCACCGACCACGTTGAGACCGTTGAGGAGGTTGTGGCGGATGATTCGGTTCACGAACTCGAGTCGCTCTCGTTCCCGCCGTAAGTCGCGTTCACGTTCCTTCCGGTCGGTGATATCGTGGCCTTCGGGGACGACGAGAACGACTTCCTCTCCGTCGTCGCCGAAGACTGGTGTCAGGGAGAAGTCGATGGTCGACTCGGGTCGCTCTGGGCCGCCGCCGATGTCGACTTCGTACCGGACGAACTCACCGTCTGCGGCCCGTGAGATGGCGTCTTTGAGCGCCGCGATACGGTCCCCGTCACCGCGCCACCACAGCGTCTCCCACGCGGGGCGTCCGACGACCGACTCACGGTCGGCGTCGGCGAACGCCAGTGCGGCGTCGTTCACCCTGAGAACCGTCCCGTCAGGGTCGAGAAGTCCCATGTACTGGAACGTGCTGTTGAACACGGCGTTCAGTTGTCGCTCGCGCTCTTTTCGCTCGGTCATGTCGCGAGTCACCTTCGCGAACCCACGAATCTCGCCGTCGTCGTCGGTCAGCGCGGTGATGACGACTGATGCCCAGAACGTCGACCCATCGGCACGGACGCGCCACCCCTCGTCTTCGACGCGTCCGTCACGTCTGGCCGCATCGAGGAGTCGACTCGGTACTCCTGCCGTGCGGTCTTCGTCCGTGTAGAAGGTCCGAACGTGCTTTCCGAGAATCTCGTCCGTGGTGTATCCCTTGATTGCTTCGGCACCGCGGTTCCAACTCGCGACGTGGCCGTCGGCATCGAGGCGGAAGATGGCGTACTCTTCGATGTCGGCGACGATGCGCGAGAACGCGGCCTCACGGCGTTCGAGTTCGCGCTCCCGTTCGCGTCTCGCGTGCGAGTCGATTCCGTGAGCGACGACGTGTCCGAGGTTCCAGATGGGTTCTGCTAACTCATCTGTGAACGCCCCCTCGTGGTCGGCGTACATCGTGAGGACGCCGTACTCCTCGTCGTCGTACCTGAGAGGAACAGACGCAGCAGAGCGAAACGTACGTTCGAGTGCTGTGTCTCGATACGGCCCGAAGTCAGACTCGTCGGCGATGCTGTGTGTCGTCTGGACGGACTGCGACCGGATGGCGCGCCCGATTGGGCCGTTCCCACCGGGGTGTGACGCGGAAACTGAGACGTCGATTTCGTCGAGGTAGCCATCCCCCTCGCCTGCCCACGCGTTGGGGGCGACACGCCCACTCTCTTCGTCGACGGTCCCGACCCACACGAACCGAAGCGTCTCTGTCTGGACCAGTCGGTCACAGACGTGTTGTTCGATGTCTTCACGCTCTGACGCGCCCGCGATGGTCTCACTCACGTCGGCGATGACTTCGTTGAACGTCGCGAGAATGTCGAGGCGTTCTTCGAGGTCTCTCGCTGTGGACGAAGTCTCACCTGACGGCCCGTGAGCGTCGCCGGTCATCGACTGCCGTCCCCCGAACAGGCGCGCCTCTGTGGGTGCATATATCCCGACTCGTTCCCCCACCGACTTGTGCGTTTCCCGGTCCAGCCAGACTGTCCCTAATCACGTAGGGCCGTGAGTTAGTATCGTTGCATCCCTTCTCGTATATGGCCACAGTGACCTGCCCGGGTCACTCGTCGTGCCCGCACGTCCCTCTGTACGGCGGACATCATCCGACCCCCCCTCTCCGCCCTGGGGGACGTGTCCCTGCCCAACCCCAACTCCCTTTGGTGAACTCGACTGGCGAGCGATGTGCGTTCGACTCGAATGCACCGAACTCTGTGACAGTCGTGTCCGACGTTCGGAGTTTCGTTCATGTTTGAACGGATTACATTCATTTCTAGACGAAGCAGATACAAGACCTAAAACATGCTTTACCGCGCATTTTACGCCTGATAAGCACATATGTGCAATCCATGAGAAAGAACGAGCTCATACACCTACACACACTGCTCGTCGAAATCGCGGGTGACTTCCTCGACAGAGGGATTGCCACGCGCGACGACCTCGAACCGTACCACCGCCTCGAAATCGGGCCGATGGCACTTCGGTCCTGCCGAGACGACCACGAAACCGCAGTCAGAACACTCTCGACCGCACTCGCCGTCTCTGCCGCCCGTGACCTCGGCCGCGACACCGACGTGGTCCCCGGACAGCACCTCCTTCACCCCCACGAAGGAACCGAACAGTCGGATACCGACCAGCGCGTCCGTTCTCACTGAGTTCTTCTCTCTGCGGTCCAGCGAATCGAGAGCGAGAGCGCCGCGTGACGAGAGGACCTAAGACACCCCGGTGAGACGCCCCGGTATGCGACTCGAAGATTACTGGGGGGTCGGCCCGAAGACGTCGACTCGGCTGGAATCGGCACTCGGCAGGGAGGGCGCGGTTGCCGCCATCGAGTCGGCCGACGTGCGAGCACTCGTCGATGCGGGCGTCACCCGTGGACGCGCCGTCCGAATCCTTCGGCGCGCCGATGGAAACAGCGGTATCGACACGCTCGCCACCCGTGACGCGAGGGACGTGTACGACGACCTGTTGACCCTCGCGAGCGACTGCGCGCTGACGGAACACGCTGCAGACCGAATTCGCGTGTTGACGCCGCTTCCGACCACCGAGGCTCGGCGCGAACGACTCGAACGCGTTCTCGCCGCGAGCGAGGCGTGGGGTGCGCTCTCTGGCGACGCCCGCGAGGCAGTCGAGTCGGCCTTCGAGACCTACGACGACGAGGGCGAAACCGAACGCGCTGCCGTTCGCGCCGCACTCGAACTTCGAGACGCCGGTCTCCGCGGTGAGACGTTCGACGCCCTCGACGAAGCAGACCCCGACGCACTCCGAGACGCCCTCGGTGCACTGGGCTACGTCGACCCCGATGGGTCGGTCGCTGCCGGTGCCGACGAACGACTCGACCGGATGCGCGCCCGACTCGACGCGGTCGAAGAACTCGAATCCAACGCGTTCGACGTGCTGGAGACCATCCAACAACGCGGCGTGCGGTCGTTGGACGACTTTCGTGCCGCGTTCGTCGAGTACGTCGCACACGAGACGGACCTCGCGCGCGGTGAAGTCGAGTCGGCCGCCGCAGACGACGCCCGCGACGCCACCGACTTCGTGAGTTCGTCGCTTCGCTCGCTCGTCTCCGACCTCGCAGCGGACGCAGAGGAACGAGAGGAAGTCGTCGCAGAGGAACTCCGTGACCGAATCTGGGCCGCCCGCGACGACGTGGACATCGCCGTCGACGCAGTCGACGAGGTCGCTCTCTCGCTGTCGCTCGCACGGTTCGCCATCGAGTACGACCTCACGAAACCCGTCGTCGCCGAGACGGGCCTCTCGGTCTGTGGCGCGCGCAACCTCTTTCTCGACGACCCACAACCCGTCTCCTACGCCGTCGGGGACCACGACCTCTCGTGTTCGTCCGGGCCGATTCCCCCTGCAGGCGACCGCGTCGCCGTCCTCACGGGGGCGAACAGCGGTGGGAAGACGACACTCTTGGAGACGCTCTCGCAGGTCGCTATCCTCGCGTCGATGGGGCTTCCGGTCCCGGCGGAGTCTGCGCTCGTCGGTCGCTTCGACTCCGTGGTGTTCCACCGCCGCCACGCGAGTTTCAACGCGGGCGTCCTCGAATCGACGCTCAAATCTATCGTCCCGCCACTGTCGGACGAGGGACGGACGCTCATGCTCGTCGACGAGTTCGAGGCCATCACCGAACCCGGCCGGGCGGCGGACCTGCTCAACGGACTGGTGAACCTCACCGTCGAGCGCGACGCGTTCGGCGTCTACGTCACTCACCTCGCGGACGAACTGAGTCCGCTCCCACCCGAAGCGCGCATCGACGGCATCTTCGCCGAGGGACTCACCGACGAGTTGGACCTCCGCGTCGACTACCAACCGCGGTTCGGCACCGTCGGCAAGTCCACGCCGGAGTTCATCGTCTCGCGATTGGTCGCGAACGCGCGTGACCGTGCCGAGCGTGCTGGATTCGAAGCACTGGCGGCAGCAGTCGGCGAAGAAGCGGTACAAAAGACACTCTCCGACGCTGAGTACGTCGGGTGAGCGAGCACGGGAGACGTTCGTGGTGACCGTCGCGTGCGTCGGTTATCGCATCTCGTCGAGCGTGACGAACGCTTCGACGTCGGCGGTCAACCACGCCTCCATCTGGTCACAGCAACTGTCGCGCCGGGGGTAGATTGTGACCTGGTCGGCGCTTCCTCGATACGATACGACGACGCTATGGAGGAAGCACTCATCGGTCGAGTCCGAACCGGAGCGGTCTGTCGTCCCTGCAACCGAATCCTGAGAGGCGGGTACTTCGGACATTCGCCGTCACGTGTACAGAGGAGACGGTCCGTACATAACCTTCACTAAGTGTGGTAAGCATTGACAATATCGGAAGGGACCAGCACGTTCCCGAGGGATGTGATACATAGCCGCGACACTGGCTCACATGCCCTTCACGTCTCACAATCGCCTGCGAGGGAGTCCAGACTCGCCGGGAGAGCGTACGTGGGGCGACTTCTGCCGGCGGAGACGACTTGAAGTGCCCTGACCCGCCATCTGCGTGTCGATGGTTGACCCGACGTCCGACTTAGAAGAGAACGTAGACCCCGAAGACGCGCCGACCTGTGCGACGTGTGGCGACCCAATCGTGAACGTCCCGACACACCGCGTCGTCACCTGGGTCGACGACGACGGTGCCGTCCAGTACCGACACTTCTGCGACGACGAGTGCCGCGCAGACTGGGACGACGAGCGATAGACGGGTTAGTCCACGGACGACCAGAACTGGTCGAGACCGAACCCGAGCATGTCGGGACTGACTGGCCTGAACTCGTCTCGTTCTTGTGCGGGGAGATAGTCGCGGACGCCGTTCCACGAGTCACGCGCGTAGCGGGCGTCGACGAAGACGCGAACGCCTACTTCGTCGGTGCCGCGAATGACGCGCCCGATGGCCTGCCGCGCTTTTCTGACCGCAGGCACGGTCAACGCTGTCTCGAACCCAGTGCGAGACGGTGAACCGCCTCGCATGCTCCCACTCGCTCCGCTCGCGGGAACGTCGCCGAATTCCTCGTCGTACGCCGTCTTCACCGCCCGCGTCCGCGGCGACGACGTGTTGATGAGTGGGACACCGCAGACGACGGCGGCCGAGAGTTTGTCACCGCTGTAGTCGACGCCTTCGGTGAGCGTCCCCCGGAGACTCGTGACGAGGACTTTCCCCGTCCCGCCGAAGAAGTCCCGCTTCAGGTCTTCTGTCGCCCCGTCGTCGGACGCCTCGTCTAGAAGGACGGGCTTGTCGACTCGTTCTTCGAGGACACTCGCCATCCACTCTGCCTCGGCGTAGTTCGGCATGCCCACGAGGACGTTTCCGGGCGACCGCTGGCAGACTTCGGTAGCGGCGTCGGTGTACGCGAGACGCGTCTCGTTCTCTTCGCCCGGTGGGCCACGGTTGCTGTGGGTGAACTTCGGCACGTCGACGGCGAAACTCGCGCGGTTCGACTCGGGGAACCCGAGGCCGAAGGTCCGTTCGGCAATCGGTCGCCCGTCCTCGGCGAGGGCGTCGAGGCCGGTCACGCGCCGGAACACGTCGATTGGTTCGAGCGTCGCACTCATCAGGACGCCGCCGCCGAAGTCGCCCAGTCGCTCGGCGATGGCCTCGCCGGGGACGCAGTTGTGGACCGAGAGGCGGGCGTTGTAGGCACGCCGCCACGACTCGGGCGGTTCCATCTCGTCCCACGTCCGTTCGAGGTCGATGGCGCGGAAGTGTTTCTCGTGGTCGGCGTAGGCCCACGTCGCGAGGGCGCGACCCGCGGCGGGTGCCGCACGCCGTTTGTCGTCTTCTTCGACCGAGTTCAGGATGTGGGCGACGGCCGACCCCGTCGCTTCGGCGCGGACCCACGCCCCCTCGTCGTACCCGGCCTCCTCGGCCCACTCGGTGAGTTCGTCCACCGCCGGTTCTTCGGGGTCGCGCAGCGGAATCTCTTCGTCTGCGAGTTCGGTCAAGTCGGCGCGCCACCCGACGTACTCGGTGTCGAGGTGTGCCGTCACGCGCCGGTCGAGTTCCTCGCGCAGGTCACGGACGAAGTCGCGCGTCTCTTTGAGTTCGCGGAGGGTCACGTCCGCTTCCTTCAATTCCCCGCGAACGAGGTCGGCGTCGTGGGTTGTCTTGCCTGCGTCGTCGAACTCGACGGGTTGGATGACGCGCGTGAACTCACTCTCGGCGTCGCGGAGCGTTCGGTCGCCGACGCCGACGGAGACGAGGTCACGGACGCGCGGTTCGAGCATGTGTGCCTCGTCGCAGATGACGAACGTCGAGTCGTCGACGAGTGCGCCGGTGAACGTGCCGACAGTCGTCGGGTCGAACGCGTGGTAGTAGTTGCCGACGACGACTTCGAGGTGGGGCAACAGCGCACCCATCACAGAGTGCGGACACGACCCTGCACCGGCGGCGAGGGAGACGAGGTCTTCGGGTGTGATGAGGCCCTTGTCGTCGAATTCGAACGGGACGGCTTCGATTGGGTCGCCGTCGTCCGGGAGGTCCGCGAGGAAGTTCGCGTAGAACGGGCAGTACTCCACGTCCTCGTACTCGGGCATCGACTTCGGGTAGGGCGTCGGTTCGTCCGCCGTTTCGAGGTACGACGGCCCAGCGGTGGTTGCACCCGTGTCGAGGAGACCGGTCTGTTGCTCGCGTGCGTCTTTCGCCAGTGCTTCGGCACTCGTTCGTCCGCCGTCGCCGACGAGGCCGCGCGTTCGGTCGCGGAGGGCTTCACAGCGGTCGTAGACACTCGACTCGTCGATGCCGCCGCAGCGCTCTCTGCTGTACGGACAGACGTCTGCTTTCCCGACGAGCGTGAGTCCGGAGACGGGTTTCCACTCGTCGGGGAGGTTCTCGTTGATGGTTCGGAGGTCGGCTTCGAACTGCCGGAGTTGCTGCTTGACGCTCGTCAGCACGAACACCCGTTCGTAGTCGGAGTCTGGGTCGCGGACGAGTTCGATGCCGGCGGTGAGCGCGAGCATCGTCTTGCCAGTCCCACACGCGCCTTCGACGACGGCGAATCCGTCGTCTCGGGCGGTCTCTATCGCAGTCTCGATTCCGTCGGCTTGCTCCGGGTACGCCTCCGGGTGGCCGAACACCTCCTGCCAGGTCACGCTCTCAGGTCCAGTTGCGACGGCCATAGGGGTGTCGGTGACTGGCCGCGGATTGGTACTTGAACCTTCGCAGGAATCAGTGGCGCGTACGGCCGCCTCACTCCAAGAACGAGGAGATAGCGTCTGTGAAGTCCTCGCGGTTGTCCTCGTTGCCGCCGACACAGACGACGAGGGGACCGTCAGTGGGTGCGTAGATTTTCATCTCGCGACCCTTCTCGGAGTAGCGCGTCCCCGCGACGCGGGCTAACTCTGCGTCCTGAAGGTTGCCGAGGTGGTGCCTGACGTTTTGAATCGACGTCCCGACTACCTCGGCGAGTTCTTTCGCGGTCGCAGGCGAGTCGTGGAGGCTGGAGAGAATGTCGCGGGCCGTACTCGACGAGAGACTCCCGATGAGTTGCTCCGTCTCGTCGTCGTCGAGCCAGTGGACACGAGGAGTCCCTTCCCCACCGGTATCGACGTTCCCTTCGGACGGTAGCAACCCTGACATGATACGGACAATCAGGTGAAGTAAGTAAACCGTTTCGGACGGTCACACGGCGGGGGCGTCGTGACGCGAAACCCCCGGCAGTCGGTCGATTGCGTACAGGAGTGCGAGCACCGCCACGACGACGAGCAGACTCGCTGCGAGCGTCCGAAAGACCAGTTCGAACCCGACGTTCGCTTCGGTCAGGAAGCCGACAGCGCCACTCCCGTTTGCTTCCAAGAGGAGGGCAGCACCGCTGAAGACGGCGTAGGCGCTTCCGCGGGCGTCGTTCGGCAGCGACGAGAGCATGAACGTATCCAGCGCGGGGAACAGACTGTGGACGACGTACCCCAACAGCGCGACGACGACGGCGACGGCGAGGAACCCCTGGGCGAACGTCAGTGCGAACAGCATCCCCGTGAACGCGACGAGCAAGGCGAAGATGTAGGGGACGTGCGGAAGTTTGTCTGCGAGTCGTCCAGACAGCGAGAACGCCGGGACGCCCGCCGCGAAGACGATGGTGAGCATCGTACTCGCCACGGCCGGAGTGAACCCCTTCGCCTGCGTCATGTACGAGACGAGGAAGTTGAACAGCCCTTGCCAGATGAACCCGGCGGGTGCGATGAGGAGGATGCCAGTGAGGATAATCTTCCAGTGGCCGAGTGCGGCCGAGAAGTCTCGGTCTGCACCGGTTCCCGTCTCCGTACTCCCGTCGCGGGAGACGACGTAGAGCGTGACGGTGACGACAGCGGCGGCCACCGCCAGCGCCCAGAACGTCTCGCGCCACGAGAACGTCGCGAGGATGGCGACGACGACAGGTGCGGCGACGACGGCGGCGACTTGACTCGCCGCGCCGTGGATGCCGACCATCCGGCCGACGCGTTCGGGGAACAGTTCGCCGACGAGGGGGACGGCAGAGACGAAGTACGCGCCGGAGGCGAGGCCGAGGCCGAACGCACCGATTTGGAGCGTCAGAATCGACGTGGCACTCGCGGTGAACGCCGACGCCGCGACGAGCAACGTCCCCGCACCGAGGACGACGCGGTCCCGTGGAACGCGCGTGAGCAGGTAGCCAACCGGGATGCGAGGGAGCGCCGTCCCCAACCAGACGAGACTCGTCACGACACCGATGGTCGCTGGGCCGACGCCGAACTGCGTCTGTAACGTCTCGACGAGCGGTGGAAACGCGACGCGGCCGAAGTTGACGAGGAAGACGAGTCCGCAGAGGGTTCCGAAGAGGCGGCGGGTCACTGACGCTTGTTCTTTCGGCCGCGAGTCAAACGTTGCGGAAGCGGTCTGTGACGAATCTCCTTTTCTCCCCACACGACCACATACGTTAACGCGGGGCCGGTCGAACCACTCCACATGATTACGAGTCGACGCATGGCCGCGGTCGACGTGAACGCCGAATCGCTCGGCGTCCCGCGGAAGCAACTCATGGAGTCGAGCGGGAACGCCGTCGCTCGGGTCTGTCGTGACCTCACCGACCCCGGGTCGTCGGTGGCAATCGTCGCCGGACGCGGAAACAACGGCGGTGACGCCCTCGTCGCCGCGCGGTTCCTGAAGGAGTACGACGTGACCGTCCACCTCCTCGGTCGCCCGGAGACCATCTCGACGGACATCGCCCGCGAGAACTGGGAGGCACTCGTCGCGAGCGAGGCCGACATTCAGACCGTCACCGACTCCGCGACGTTCGAACTCGACGACCCCGACCTGGTCGTGGACGCGATGCTCGGAACCGGCGTGACCGGGGCACTCAGAGAGCCAGAAGCCACTGCTGCCCGCGCGCTCAACGACTCGTCGGCGACAGTCCTCTCTGTGGACGTTCCCTCGGGCGTCGATGCCGACACCGGCGAGGCCGCAGGCGTCGCCGTCGAGGCCGACCACGTCGTCACGTTCCACGACGACAAACCCGGTCTCGGGTCGCTCGACTGCGACGTGACTGTCGAAGATATCGGCATCCCGGTGGCCGCCGAGGTGTTTACAGGCCCCGGCGACTTGCTATCGCTCCGCCGCGACCCACAGAGCCACAAAGGCGACCACGGTGACGTCCTCGTCGTCGGCGGCGGACCGTACACCGGTGCGCCCGCACTGGCCGCACAGGCCGCCCTCCGCGCCGGTGCCGACCTCGCTCGCGTCGCGTGCCCCGAACACGTCGCCCGCGAAGTACAGGGCTACTCCGAGAACCTCATCGTCCGCGGATTCTCGGGCGACCACCTCGCGCCCGACCACGTCCCCGAACTCCTCGACTTCGCCGCCGACCGCGACGTGGTCGTCTTCGGCCCCGGCCTCGGGGACCACGACGAGTCGCTCGCGGCGGTTCGCGAATTCCTCGCTGCGTACGACGGAACCGCCGTCGTCGACGCCGACGCCCTGCAAGTCGTCCCCGACGTGGAGACCGAGGCGACGCTGATTTGTACGCCGCACCAAGGAGAGTTGGTGAAGATGGGCGGCGAGACAGACACCGACTGGGAGACGCGACGCGAACTCGTCCGCGAGTTCGCCGCGGACCTCGGCCACGTCCTCCTCGTCAAAGGCGCCTACGACGTGGTGTCCGACGGCGACGAAGACCGAGTCAATCGAACCGGGAACCCGGGCATGACCGTCGGCGGAACCGGTGACGTACTCGCGGGTGCGACGGGCGCCCTCGCCAGCGTCCTCCCACCCCTCGACGCGGCCGCTGTCGCGGCGTACGCGAACGGACGCGCAGGGGACGCCGCTGCCGACGAGTTCGGCGGCGGACTCGTCGCGACGGACCTGCTCGAACGACTGCCTGCCGCCCTCGAAGGAGACCAGCATGAGTGACGAGACACGACACGACGAGTCGAACAGCAGCGACGAACGAGAATTGACACACGTGGACGAACAGGGAAACGTCCAGATGGTGGACGTGGGAGCGAAACCCGACACTCGCCGCCGGGCCGTCGCGCGCGGCACGATTCACCTGAGTGCATCGACCATCCGTGCCATCCGCGACGACCAAATCGGGAAGGGTGACGTCCTCGCCACCGCCCGAATCGGCGCGATTCAGGCCGTCAAACACACGTGGGAGACGATTCCGATGTGCCACCAGATTCCTATCACGAACGTCGACACCGAGTTCGAGGTGGCAGACGAGTCGGTGACGCTCACCGTCACCGTCGGGACGACCGGAAAGACTGGCTGTGAGATGGAGGCGTTAGAGGGTGTGACGACCGGACTCAACGTCGTCTGGGACATGGTAAAAGCCGCCGAGAAAGACGACGACGGCCAGTACCCGGGCACGAAGATTACGGACGTGGAAGTCGTGACGAAGGAAAAAGAGACGGTCGAGTGAGGAGCACAGACGCGAAGCGTCGTATCCGAACGCCTCAGGTCGAATCTGCTGTGACCGACAACGCCGCTGCCTTCGACCGCGCCTTCTCGACGATTTCAGGGCGTGCTTCGAACTCGAGGTGGACTTGCTCGCCTTCGTACTCCTCTGTCTCGACGTGGGCGTGGTCGTAGAGCCACGAGACGAGACTCATCGTGTCGTCGGCCATCGGGAGCAAGAGTCGTTCGCGCTCCCACGCGGGGAGTTCGCGCTCGACGCGTTCGGTCAACTCGGAGATGTTCTCTCCGGTCAGTCCCGAGACGGCGACGGGGTTGGGCGCGAGTGCCGAGAGCGCGGCGCGCTTCTCTTCGAGTTCCTCGTCGTCGACCTTGTCCATCTTGTTGAACACGGTGACGATGGGGGCCTCGTTGCGCTCGTAGAGCGTGTCGTGACTCGTGATGAGTTTCTCGCGCATCTCCTCGACGGGTTCCGAGGCGTCGACCACGAGGAGGACGAGGTCGGCGCGATACACCGAG
>NZ_LOPV01000706.1 GCF_001469865.1 Haloferax profundi | reverse complement strand
CGAGTTCCTCGAACGTCTCGTCGACACCGTCGGCCGTCGAGAGGTCGTAGCCTGCCGCGAAGGCGTGAGCGGTGTCGAGACAGACGTCGAGGTCCTGTTCTGATTCTTCGAGGACGTACCCGAGGTGGGCGAAGTCGCCGCCCATCTTCGTTCCCGACCCGGCGTCGGACTCGATGAGGACGGTGACGCCGTCCGGGATGTCGAGTTCGTCGAGGACGGAGACGGCGTTGTCGAGGCCCTGTTGCTCACCTGCGCCGGTGTGAGCGCCGAGGTGGACGTTCACGTATTCGATGCCGAGTTTCTCTGCCATGTCGACCTCGGTCTGCATCGAGTCGAGTGACTTCTGCCGGAGGCCATCTTTCGGCGTACAGAGGTTGACGAGATACGAGGAGTGAATGACCCACGGCCCCGCCAGTTCGCCGGCGGTCTCCTCGCGGAACAGTTCAGCCTCTTCGTCGGAGATATCGGGGTCACGCCACACCTGCGGGGAGGTGGTGAATATCTGTCCGCAGTTGCCGCCGAAGGCGACCTGCCGGAAGACGGCGTTGGCGACGTTGTTGTGCGGTGGCGTCTCCTCGTCGGAGGAAACCTTCGAACTCGACATCGAGACGTGTGCTCCTACTCGCATGCGAGACCCCACGGGGTACCCGAACAAAGGGACTTCGGAGTCGGCGAACGGTGAGGTC
>NZ_LOPV01000705.1 GCF_001469865.1 Haloferax profundi | reverse complement strand
GTCGACTTGAACGACTCGACCAGCCAGTGGGGGAGGTCGGAGACGAACCCGACAGTGTCGGTGAGGAGCACGTCGTGTTTGCCCGTTTCGGCCCGGCGCGTCGTCGTCCCGAGCGTCGTGAACAACTTGTCTTGCGACTCGGCAGTCGGATCGAGGTCAGGGTGCAAGTCGTCGTTTTGGCCGACCTCCAGGTCGGCCGCGAGTCGTTGCATCAGCGTCGACTTCCCGGCGTTCGTGTAGCCTGCGAGGGCGACGAGGTCGAACCCGGACTCGCGGCGCTGTTCGCGCCGTGTCTCTTCTTTGTCGGCGATGGCGTCGAGTTCGTTCTTGATGCGCGAAATCTGCGCTTTGATGTCGCGTTCGCGGCTCTCGTCGTACTCCCCGAGACCCATGAACCCGGGGCGCTCGTCGCGCTTGGCGAGCGAGGCTTTCGCCTCTGCGCGCGGGAGTTCGTAACGTAACTCGGCGAGTTCGACCTGTAACTGCGCTTTGCGGGTGTTGGCCCGCTGACCGAATATCTCGAGGATGAGCGTGAAGCGGTCGATGACTTCGACATCGGATGGGAGTTTCTGGGCGATGTTGTACGTCTGGTACGGGCCCAGTCGGTTGTCGAAGATGACGGCCTTCGCGTCCTCGCGGGCGACGAGCGCCGCTAACTCTCCGACCTTCCCCTCACCGAAGTGGTAGGCCGCGTCCTCTTCGCGGGTCTGCGAGAGGTGTCCGACGACCTCGTACCCCGCCGCGCGGGCGAGGTCCGTTATCTCGGTGAGTTCGGCGTCTCCGCGGTCGACGCGCTTCGCGACGATGACGCGCGTCATCGTCCCACCTCGATTGTGTGGTACGTTGCCTGCACTGTGTCACGAGGTACTACTTGCCCGAGACACTTAAGCCCCGCTCGGAACTGGTCACGCGGCGAGATGGTCTCTCGTCACCTCCGAGTCCATACCGGACGTTACGGAGGCGTACTCGTGTCGGTTCCACACGGGCGAGGACTCGTCTCGATTCTCCAGACTGTCCCCCACAAATGACTTATACGAACGGGCAGGATGTTCGGCGTATGGACCCCTTGCAACTAAGCTTGGACCCGCAACAACTCGGCCTCGAGTTCGGGAGCGGGGCCGTCATCGGCGGTATCATCGGATTTGCCGCCAAGAAGGTGGCGAAGCTCATCGCCGTCATCGTCGGCCTCGAACTCGCGGTGTTCAAGTTCCTCGAATCGCGCGGCATCCTCACAGTCGACTGGGAGCGTCTCACCGGCGGACTGGTGAGCGCGACGCAGGACGCCGCGACCGGCGCACCGCCAGACTGGATATCGACGATTCTCTCCACACTCTCTATCTCCGCAGGGTTCTCCGGCGGATTCCTCGTCGGGTTCAAGAAAGGATAACCGCTGGACGACAGTTTTCAGTCGCCGTCGAACCGAACGCTATCGAATCGCTCGTCTTCGACGACCTCAGAGGTCGTCTTCGTCTTTGACGATTCGCGTCTCTGCGGTGCCGCTCGTGATGTTGTTCACCTTGTCGTAGAAGTCATTTTGCATCCCTGCGGGGAACGTGATGACGCCGACCCACGACCCGTCGTTTTGCCACTCTTCGCGTTCGAGGTCGCCGTAGCTTCGAATCTGTGCCTGTCCGCTGCCGGCGTACTCGGCGGGCAACTGGACGGCGATGGTGACTTCGGCGAACTTGATAGGCAAGACCGGACGGAGCGCTTCGAGCGCGTCGTCGACCTGCGATTCGACCGGTTCCATCGGGTCGATTTTGAACCCGGCTTCTTCGAGCGCGCGCTCGATGCGTTCCGGCGGGTGCGGCGAGTCGTTCATCTGCGGGTTGACCGCGTTGCGGGCGATGCGGTTGATGAGCGACTTGCGCTTTTGTTCTTGCATCTCACGGCGCTGGTCCGCCGTGATCTGAATCTCTCCTTGCTTGACGACTTCGGGGATAATCTCCATCGGGTCGGTCGTCCCGAACACCTTTTCGAGGTCGTTTTCGGCGGGACGGTCGCCGCGGGAGGCGTCTTCGAACACGTCCTCTGCGGCGATAACCTCCTCGAGGTCACCGTCGAACTCGTCTCGCTTGATGGCCAGTGCTGCGTCGGGGTCGATGAGTACCTCGAAGCGCGCGCCGTGAGATTCCAGGCGGGCGGTGACTGCCTCGTCGAGTGAAATCATAGGTTCCGATACTCTCTCCGTGGTAAAAAGCCCTCGCCGACCGAGTGTCTGCGGTGTCGTCTGCCGAAATCCGTCGGTTCACGGACCGAAGAAACCGTTATGCTCGCCCGACCCCCACGATGCAGTATGAGTTCGCAAGCCTCCGAGAAGTCTCTCGAAGAACGCATCGAGTTGTTCATGCGCCGCAACTTCCCGCAGATTCAGATGCACGGTGGGAGCGCCGGTATCGAAGCAATCGACGAGGAGACCGGTGAAGTCTGGATTTCGCTCACCGGCGCGTGTTCCGGGTGCGGTATCTCACCCATGACGATTCAGGCACTCAAGTCCCGCATGGTCGTGGAGTTCGACGAAATCGACGCCGTCCACGCTTCGACCGGCGGATTCTACGACGACGAACCGGGCGCAGGGTTCGAACCCGACGTGTCCGACGCTCCGTTCTGAACCTCGATTTCTCTCTCGATATCTCCACGTCGCGTTCGAGCCTTCGGTCTCGACTGCTACGTAGCGGTCGGTCACGCCGTGCGATGTGCGTTGGAAACCGAGACGCGCGAGAAAAGAGCGCTTACGCGAGTTGCTCGATGACCTCGACCAGGTCGTCCTTGCCCTGGACACCGATGACCTGGTGGGCCTTCTCGCCGTTCGCGTAGAACTGGAGCGTAGGGACGCTGCGAATCTGCTGGTCGCGGGCGAGTTCTTGCAGTTCGTCGATGTCGACTTTCGCGACGACGGCGCTCGTCTCCTCGGCAATCTCTGCGACGGTGGGTTCGAGCATCTTGCACGGCCCACACCACTCGGCGTGGTAGTCGACGAGGACGATGTCGTTGTCGGCGATGAGTTCGTCGAGGTGGTCCGCACTCTCGACGTGGATGGGGGCGTTGGTTGTCTTCGGTGTACTCATGCTTTTGACTATCGGCGCGACACTCTTACTCGTTGCGCCCGTTTGCGCGGGGTCGCACGACCGCGAAACCGTGAGATTGACGGCCTGAGCGGGGTCGTCAGCACCTGTACGACAGCAGCACACCGTCGTCGACTCGCTCGACCGACTGGAGCGACAGACGAGGGAAGTCTTCGACGAATCCGTCGCCGTCGGCGAGCGTGGGCGCGTCGCGCCCGCCGATAATCATCGACCCGACGTAGAGCGTGAGTTCGTCCACGAGGGCGTCTTCGAACAGCGAGAAGATGACTTCGCCGCCGCCTTCGACCATCACCCGCTCGACGCCGCGCGATTCGAGCACGTCGAATGCCTCTGGGAACGAGACACGGTCCTCGCCGGCGGCGACGACGACTGCGCCTGCGTCTTCGAGCGCCGCACATCGGTCTGCGGGTGCTGCCTCGGAGACCAGCACGTACGTCGTCGCTACGTCGTCGAGGATTCGAGCGTCAGTCGGCGTCCGGGCGCGGGAGTCGGCGACGACTCTGGCGGGGTGTGGTGTCTCGCCGCGCGACTCGCGTGCAGAGACGAGTGACGACTCGTCGAGCGTGAGGTGCGGGTCGTCGGCGAGGACGGTGCCGACGCCGACGAGGACGGCGTCGGATGCCGCGCGAATCTCGTCCACGCGGGCGAAGTCGTCGACGCCGCTAATCTTCACCTGCTCGCGGCGACGCGACGAGAGTTTTCCGTCTGCGCTCGTGGCGGCGTTCACGTGGACGTGCATACCCGACGGTCGGTGGGGCGGTGAAAACGCCTTTCGGTGACGTCTTGCGGTGGTTTCACTCGGACAGGAATTAAATAGGGTTGTGTGGTAGATTGTGCCATCAATGAAACCAAAGGTCCTCATGTTGGGTTGGGGCTTCCCGCCGAACGTCAGCGGTGGTCTCGACACACACGTCGGCGAGATGTTCGAGCGACTCGAAGACCGGGACGACGTCGACATCGAACTCGTCTTACCCGCCGAGTACGCGCCCGAACGCGAGGGTATCGTCGGCGTCCCGACGGGCGAGGGGGACATCATCACGCGAATCGGCCGGTTGGGAACGACGTTCGCCGAGCGTGCTGCGGACGCCGATATCGTCCACACGCACGACTGGTTCGGTTACGGCCCCGGGTCGCGCGCGAAGTCGAACAACGAGGACGTCGAGTGGATAACCACCTTCCACTCGCTCTCGTCGGACCGCAACATCGACCCGCCGCAGCGCGAAGTCGAAACCGAACGCCGCATCGCAGAGCGCTGTGACCACCTGCTCGCGGTGAGCAAACTCCTCGCCGGCAAGGTCAAAGAAGAGTACGGCGGCGACTGTCACGTCATCTACAACGGCTTCTCGGAGTGCGAGACGACCGGCCGCGACATCAAAGCCGAACTCGACATCGACGGGAAGATGCTCTTTTTCGTCGGCCGACACACCGACCAGAAGGGTATCTCGCACCTCGTCTACGCGCTGGAGAAACTCGACCGCGAGGACGTGACGCTCGTCATGGGCGGGTCGGGACACCTCACGGACCAACTCAAGCGGTTCGCGGAACTTCTCGGCGTCGAAGACCGAATCGAGTGGGCAGGCTACGTCCCAGAAGAGGAACTCGGTGACTACTACGCCTCGGCGGACCTCTTCGTCTCGCCATCGCTCTCCGAACCGTTCGGCATCACCATCGTGGAGGCGCTCTCGACCGGCACCCGTGTCGTCGCCACCGAGAGCGGTGCAGCGGAGGTTCTCCCGGAAGACTGTGTCATCGAAGTCGAACCGGACTCGCGCTCCATCGCCGACGGCATCGAGTACGGACTCTCGCTCGAAGGCGAACCCGAGTACGAACCGTACACGTGGGACCGCGTCGTCGACGAGACAGTCGCGTACTACCACCAGGTTCTCGAAGAAGGCGAAGAAGACGAAGAAGAATAAGTCGCGGTCGAATTCGAGGCGTCGTTTTCGTTACCGAAGCAATCGGAGGTCGGTCACCGGTTCGGGGTGTCGAATCCGGTAGCCATCGCGGGTCGGGACCATCCCTTCGCGAGGCATCGTGCCACGTGCAGACTGATACGGTGAGTCGTCGGTCTGGACCGACTGGTACGGAGAGTCGTACGCCGTCTGGTAGGGACTGTCCGAGCGCTGGTACGGACTGTCGTCCGACTGGCCGGCGTCGAACCCTTCCGGTGGGAGATAGATTCGCTCGCCCGACGCCGAGCGGACGACGACTGCGGTGTCCTTGTCGCCTTCCATCAGAATCGTCGTCCACCCGTCTTCGATGGTCACGGAGAAGGAGACTTCCTCTTCTGTCTCGGGCGTTTCGTCGTTCGTCATACGTCTCCAACTGACACGCGTACACTTAGTGATTCGCCCACGGCACCCGACTCGGCCGTGGGTCTCACCCCCGCCGGCAATCCTTTTTATCCGAAGGGGGCGAATGCCTCATCGATGGAAATCGACCACCATGCCGAGGAGCTTGCCTCCGCCCTCGGTGTCGACAAAGAGGAGGTCAAATCCGACCTGCAGAACCTCTTGCAGTACAGCGTCCCACTGGACGAAGCCAAACAGAGCGTCCGCCGAAAACACGGCGGCGGCTCCTCCGGGAGCGACGCGGCGCCGTCGTCCAAGCGCATCGCCGACATCGGCCCGGACGGCGGGAACGTGACGGTATCGGCCCGCGTCCTCACCGTCGGGACGCGGTCTATCGTCTACCAGGGTGACGAACAGACCATCCGTGAGGGAGAACTCGCCGACGAATCGGGAGTCATCTCCTACACGGCGTGGCAGGACTTCGGCCTCGAACCCGGCGACTCGGTCACTATCGGGAACGCCGGCGTCCGTGAGTGGGACGGGAATCCCGAACTCAACATCGGCGCGGCATCGACCGTCGGCGTCGAATCCGAGACGGTCGAGACGCCGTACGACGACCGAATCGGTGGCCACGCGGACCTCATCGACTTACAGGCCGGTGACCGCGGGCGCGTCGTGGACGTTCGCGTCCTCGAAGTCGAATCGCGGACTATCAGCGGCCGTGACGGCGAGACGACTATCCTCTCCGGCGTACTCGCCGACGAGACGGGTCGCTTGCCCTTCACCGACTGGATGCCTCGCCCGGACATCGAAGAAGGTGCAAACGTCCGCCTCTCGGACGTGTACGTCCGCGAGTTCCGTGGCGTCCCGCAGGTGAACCTCTCCGAGTTCACGACGCTCGACGTCCTCGACGAACCGGTCGCCGTGACCGACTCCGCACCTCGACTCAAGATTGGCGAGGCAGTCGACGCCGGCGGGATGTTCGACGTGGAAGTCCTCGGGAACGTCCTCGAAGTGCGCGACGGCTCCGGCCTCATCGAGCGCTGTCCCGACTGTGGCCGTGTCGTGCAGAACGGCCAGTGCCGCCAGCACGGCGAGGTCGACGGCGAAGACGACATGCGCGTGAAGGCGATTCTCGACGACGGAACCGGGACGCTGACCGCGATTCTCGACCACGACCTGACGACCGACGTCTACGGTGGCACGATGGAAGACGCGATGGCCGCCGCCCGCGAAGCGATGGACAAGGAAGTCGTCGCCGACGACATCGCGTCGAAACTCGTCGGCCACGAGTACCGTGTCCGCGGCAACCTCTCCGTAGACGAGTACGGTGCGAACCTCGAAGCAGACGAGTTCGAAGAGAGCGACGACGACCCGGCCGACCGTGCGACGGCCCTCCTGACGGAGGTGCGCGCATGAGTTCCTCGCCAGTCGTGGGGACGCGCGAAGTCGCTTACCGCGTCTTCGCTGCCGAGTTCGACGACGCGTCCCTGTCGTACTCAGAGAGCGACGAAGAACGCGCGCCGAACTACGTGGTCACGCCGACGGGCGCACGCCTGAACCGCACTTTCGTCGCCGGCGCACTCACCGAAGTCGAACACGTCAACGACGAGGTGCTCCGCGGCCGTATCGCCGACCCGACGGGTGCGTTCGTCACCTACGCCGGCCAGTACCAACCCGACCCGATGGCGTTCCTCGACCAGGCGACGCCGCCGGCGTTCGTCGCACTCGCCGGAAAGGCCCGGACGTACGAACCGGACGACGCCGACGTGGTCTACACGTCGATTCGCCCGGAGAGCATCAACACCGTCGACGCCGACGTGCGTGACCGATGGCTCGTGACGACGGCCGAAGCGACGCTCGACCGTATCGCGGTGTTCGACGAAGCGCTCTCGATGCCCCAGCGCGGGGACGAACTTCGTCGTGCCCTCGAAGCGCGTGGCGTCGAGTCGACGCTCGCCGCAGGCATCCCGCGCGCTATCGACCACTACGGGACGACTCGGGCGTACCTCGAAGCGGTTCGGGAACTCGCCGTGCAGGCACTCGAACTCGTCGCCGGCGAACGCGACCAGGTGGAGAACCTCTCGGTGTCGCCGGGTGACGACGGCGACGCGACGCTCGGCCCCCTGCCGGAACTCGACCTCTTGCCGGCCGACAACGTCGACGTCGCCTCCGCCCCCGAAGCAGATGCTGCACCGGCCGAATCCGAGGGAGTCGAGACAGAGACAGTCGCCGCCGAGACGGAGGCAGTCGATGTAGAGGCGGAGACAGTCGAAGCAGTGGACTCCGAATCTGTCGAGTCTGAACCTGACACAGAACCGGTCTCTGACGTGGACTCCGAACCTGCCGCCGAACCCGAGACCGAACCAGTCGCCGAGGCAGACACCGACACCGTCTCGGAAACCGATTCCGAGCCAGTTGCTACCGAAGCGACGACAGCACCGACCGAGGGCGAATCGGTCGCAGAACCCACGACTCCCGACGCGGACGACGAGACGCCGTCGGCAACGACCACGGGTGCAGACGAGACGCCGTCTGAGGACACTGCTGCGCCAGACGTGGCGGCCGACCCCGAACCGTCTGTCGAGTCGGATTCGAGTGGAACGCTCGGCGACTTCGACGACGCTGTCGCGGACGACGACCCACTCGACGAACCCGAACTCGACGAGTTGGGCGACTTCGACGACGACCTGCCGGACATCGACGAGACGGACTCGGAGGCGGACACAGGGACCGTCGCCGACGCGGCGGCGGCCACCGACACAGACGCGTCCGCGAGTGACGCCACCGACCCGTCCGGTATGTACGAGATGGACGACGAGGAACGCGCCGAAATCGAATCTGAGTTCGGCACGGAGTTCACGACTGGGACCGACGTCGACCCCGCCGGTGAGGCGGACATCGACGTGCCCGACGTGGACGAACTCGAATCCGAATCGGCGGCCGGTGCCGAACCGGAGTCGGCACCTGAACCCGAACCAGTGTCTGAATCTGCCCCGGCGTCCGAACCCGACGACGCCGAAGCAGACGACGCCGAATCCGAGTCCACCGATGTCACGCCGGCGGAAGACGTCGACCTCGAATCGGCAGTCGTCGAAACGATGGAAGCTATCGACGACGGCGACGGTGCGGCACACGACGACGTCGTCGCTGCCGTCGTCGACGAGTACGGTGCCGACGCGGATGCCGTCGAAGACGCGATTCAGGATGCGCTCCTCGGCGGCCGGTGCTACGAACCACAGGACGACGTGCTGAAGGCTATCTGAGGCGGTGGCCGGCCTGCTCGTCGAACCGATTCCCGGCGAACCCGCGGCCGTCGCCCAGACGACGCGCCGCGGATTCCCGGAGCGCTCGCTCGTCGTCGCGGACTACCACGCCGGTATCGAGGCCGGACTACGCTACGAGCGAGGCGTCGAACTCCCGTCGAACGCCGCAGTTCGCCGTGAGCGACTGCTCTCGCTCCTCGACCGGACCGACGCGGACCGCCTCGTCGTCCTCGGTGATTTGGGCCACCGTATCGGCGACCCGAAAGGAGTGGAAGCCGAGGAGTTGACCACCCTCGTCGAAGCGGTGACCGACCGGGCCGAGATGACACTCGTCCCCGGAAACCACGACGGCGGTCTGTCGGACTTCTTCGGCGATAGCGTCGAGGTGACAGACAGGGCTGGCGTTCGCCTCGGTGACGTTGGCTTCTGCCACGGCCACACGTGGCCCTCGCGAGACGTGCTCGCCGCCGACGTGGTCTGTTCGGCCCACGAGCACCCAGCGGTCAGACTCGAAGACGAAGTCGGCGGTGCGCGCAAAGAGCGCGCGTGGCTCCGCGGACAACTTGTTCCCGACGTGTTCGCCGACCACTTCGACGTCGACGCGTCGGAGTTGGAGTGGCACGACCCGGAAATCGTCCTGTTTCCGGCGTTCAACGACACCTCCGGTGGGACGTGGGTCAACGTCCCCGGACAGGGATTTCTCTCACCGTTTCTCCCAGATGGCCTCGCCGACGGCGAAGCGTACCTGCTGGACGGGACGCGGTTGGGCGACTATCAGAGCGTCTGACGAACGCAGAGTGCAGGCTACGAGAACGCGACGACGAGGACGCCGAGAACGAACACGACCACACCCCCAATCTGCGCCATCCGCTGCCACCCGGACCACTCACGGAAGTACTCGGGAACACCTCGCTCTCGTTCCTGTACGGCGTACACCACGAACACACCGCTGAGACCGACGAGGCCCGCCCAGAAGACAACCTCCCACAGAGCGAGTTCACGAGTCCCGACGCCGAAGGCGATGAGCGCATTGCCGACGAGAAACCCCGCCTGCGACAGCCAGAACGTCCGTTCGGGAGTCACGTCACCACCGAGTACAGTTGGAGAGCGACGCCGAACGTGTAGAGCGCCGCGCCGAGGACGACGAGATAGACGAGCGGGCTCCAGTCCGACGGGACTCGGGCACGGTCGGGGTCGCGGAGGGCGACGACCGATGCGTAACCGACCGTGACGACGCCCGCGGTCGCCGCCGCGGTGTTGATACCCACGTCTCCCGCGGACACGTCGAGCGCGACATCGACGGCGGCACAGAGACCGAAAACGGCGAACGCGGACCAGTAGACTCGTTTCGGGGACACGCCCGAAATTGATTCACGATCGACATGAATCATCCGGCTGTGGCCGCCCCGAGCGGTGTGCTCAATAGCCTCGAACCGTAACCTCGGGCGATGCCAGACGGCGAGGCCGCCGGAATGGACGCGTTCACGACGCTCTCGTCTCCCGTTCGGGCTGCGCTCTCGGAACGTGGATTTTCGACGCCGACAGAGCCACAGCGTCGGGCGATTCCGCCACTCGCCGCCGGGAAGAACGGCCTCATCATCGCGCCGACGGGGACCGGAAAGACGGAGACGGCGATGTTGCCGGTCTTTTCGGCTATCTCCGACGCCGAGGACCGATTCGGTATCTCGGCACTCTACATCACGCCCCTGCGTGCGCTGAACCGCGACATGCGCGAACGCCTCGACTGGTGGGGTGACGTGCTCGATATCGACATCGACGTTCGACACGGCGACACCACGCAGTACCAGCGACAGAAGCAGGCCAACGACCCGCCGGACGTGCTGGTGACGACGCCCGAGACGTTGCAGGCGATGCTCACGGGCAAGAAGTTGCGGAAGGCCCTCTCGGACGTGCACCACGTCGTCGTCGACGAGGTTCACGAACTCGCGTCGGCGAAGCGCGGCGCGCAATTGACTATCGGATTGGAGCGCCTGCGAGAACTCGCGGGGCCGTTCCAGCGAATCGGGCTTTCGGCCACCGTCGGGTCGCCCACCGAAGTCGGGAAGTTCCTGACCGGGGACCGCGACTTCGAAATCATCGAAGTCGACGTGGACAACCGCGTCGAGTTCGACGTGGTCCGCCCCGAGGTGACGAACGAAGACGAACGACTCGCCGGGCGACTCGCGACAGACCCCGAGATTGCGAGTCACGTCCGGACGATACGCGACATCGTCCGCACACACGAGTCAGTCCTCGTCTTCGTCAACACCCGTCAAACCGCCGAAGCGCTCGGTTCGCGGTTCAAGGCACTCGACGACCCCATCGAAGTCCACCACGGGTCGCTCTCGAAGGACGTTCGTATCGACGTGGAAGACCGATTCAAAGCGGGCGAGTTGGACGCACTCATCTGCACCTCGTCGATGGAACTCGGCATCGACGTTGGCCGAGTCGACCACGTCGTCCAGTACAACAGTCCCCGCGAAGTCTCGCGACTCCTCCAGCGTGTCGGCCGTGCCGGGCATCGATTGGGCGTCGTCTCCCGCGGAACCATCGTCACCGACCACCCGGACGATACGCTCGAAGCACTCGCAATCGCTCGCCGTGCGGAGTCGGGAGCGGTCGAACCCGCCCGCGTCCACCACGGGAGTCTCGACACCGTCGCCAACCAAATCGTCGGCGTCGTCATGGACTACGGTGACGTGTCCGCCCGACGAACCTACGAGATTATCACGCGGGCGTACCCGTTCCGCAACCTCTCAGAGGGCGACTTCCGCGCCGTCGTCCGCGAACTCTCACAGAATCGATTGCTCTGGTTGGACGAAGACAAAGACCTCCTCGAAAAGTCGGGTGGGACGTGGCAGTACTTCTACGCCAACCTCTCGATGATTCCCGACGAGGAGACGTACGACGTCCACGACATGTCCTCGCGTCGGCAAATCGGGACGCTCGACGAGAAGTTCGTCCTCAACTTCGCCTCGCCGGGCGCGACGTTCATCCAGCGCGGCGAGATGTGGCGCGTCAACGACGTCGACGACGAAGAGGCCCGCGTCAACGTCTCGCCGATAGAAGACCCCGGCGGCGAGGTGCCGTCGTGGGTCGGGTCGGAGATTCCGGTTCCTGCTCCAGTCGCCGGTGAGGTCGGTGAACTCCGCGACGTAGCTGCACCGCAGTTCGAATCGGGGGCAGACCGCGACGATGTCGCTCGCGACATCGCACAGCGATACCCGACCGACGCGGCGACAGTCTCGACGGCGCTCGGCCCCATCGAGCGACAAGTCGAGACGGGAGCGCCGATTCCGACGGCAGACCGTCTCGTCCTCGAAGGGTCACCCAGAAACGTGACGCTGAACTCCTGTTACGGCCATCGAGTGAACGAGACGCTCGGCCGACTCCTCTCGGCGCTCATCGGGCAACGAACCGGGTCGTCGGTCGGGATGGAAGTCGACCCCTACCGAGTCGAGTTCGACGTGCCGGGCAAGGTCAGTCCCACGACGTTCGCCGAGGTACTCCGCGAGACGGACCCCGACCACGTCGAAGCGCTCCTCGAACTCGCACTCAAACGCGCCGACTCGCTGAAGTTCACGCTCGCACAGGTCGCCGCGAAGTTCGGGGCACTCAAACGCTGGCAGGGGAAGGGTCGGTTCGGCGGTGACCGACTCCTCGCCGCGCTCGAAGACACGCCGGTCTACGACGAAGCGGTCAGAGAGGTGTTCCACACCGACCTCGCAGTCGACGACACGGTCGACCTTCTCCGGCGACTCCGTGACGGCGACGTGGAACTCGTCGTCGCCCGCGAACCGACGCCAATCGGAACCGGTGGCCGTGGGTCGGGGACCGACCTGCTCGTCCCCGAAAACGCCGACGCGAGTGTCATCGAGACGATTCGTGACCGGATTCAAAACGACCGGGTGTTGCTCGCGTGTCTCCACTGCAAGGAGTGGACGCGAAAGACGAAGGTCGAACGCGTCCGCGACCCACCTGAGTGCCCGAAGTGTGGCGCGACGCGGATTGCGGCGCTCAACCCGTGGGACGACGAGACGGTGAAGGCGGTTCGCGCGACGGAGAAAGACGACGAACAAGAGCGCCTCACGAAGCGGGCGTATCGGTCGGCGAGTCTGGTGCAGGCCCACGGGAAGAAGGCGGTCATCGCACTCGCCGCGCGAGGTGTCGGCCCGCACAACGCGGCGCGCATCATCAACAAACTCCGCGAGGACGACGACGACTTCTACCGCGACATCCTCGAACGAGAACGCGAGTACGCCCGGACGCAGTCGTTCTGGGACTGATTCGGCTTCGAAACGTCGCTACGTGCTCTTTACTCGGCTATCGCCCACTCTTCGAGAATCGTCGTCACAGCCGTTCTGAGCGCCTCGAAGTCTTGCATCGTGATGCCGTCGGTCGTGACGAACACGCCGAAGTCTTCGAGGGTGATACGGACGAGATAGCCGTTTTCGAACACCCGAATCGTGTACTGGTAGTCGCCGAGTTCGGACCCGCGGTAGGCGTCCTGTGTCATCTTGAAGTCGTGCCATTCGTTTCCGATGAAGGAGTTGAGGTCGGCCTCCTGTTCGAGGTCGTCGCGGAGGTACACCTGCAGGTAGTCGAATCGGTTGAAGTACGTCAGCGACCGGAGACTGTCGCCGGCGGCGGCACGACACGTCGAAATCAGCTTTTCCTGTGCTTCCTCGGGGAGGAGGTTTGACATTGTCTTTCGGTGTGTGACCGAGTGACAAATAGGCGGCGCATCCGGCAGGTGACGTGACAGGTGTCCGAAGACGGTGTCGTCTCAGTCCGACGAGTAGGCGTCGCGGTAGTCGCGCTCTCGTCGAATGAGTTCTTCGACGCCGTATTCGAGGATGTCCGCGCCGAGCGACGTCGCACGGTAGTACGAGAACAACCCCTCTTCGTCGGCGCAGTTCCGTTTTCGTTTCTCGACGAGGCCGACGTCAACGAGTTTCCGGAGGTGGTAGTGGAGCGTGTTCGCCCGAACGTCGAGTGCGTCTTCGAGTTCTTTCGGACTTCGCTCCCCGAAGTGGACCAACCGGTACAGGAGCGTGAACCGCGTCCGGTCACCGATGGCCGCCTGCATGTCGAGGTACTCGTCCAGCGTCAGGACGCTCGTCGGCGGCAGCAACTCGGCGGGGTCTTCCGGCAGTCCCTCCGAGTCGGGTGGGGAGTTCGTCGCCATCTCAGCTGGAGAGACGGTTCCCCTCGACTTAACAGTTCTCGACTCGAACTTCGCTGAAAAGGCCGTTTTTTATATATGAGTTCGGTCAGTACGGAGCCACATGCGCGACACCATCACCCGAGACGGCATTCGGAGGGCACTCGGCCGAACCACCTACGACCGGTTTCTCGTCTACGTGATGGGCCCGTACAAATCGTTCAACCTGAACTACGTCCTCTCGGAGGAGGAGTTGCGAGATATCGACGTGGCGGACCTCCCCGGCCCGATTCGTCGGTTGTTCGCTGCTCGCGACGACATCGACGACGCACTCGCCTTGCTTCGTCGCGTGCAGGGGTCGCTTCGGGCCGACCCCGGTGTCAACGCCTTTCTCGCCGTCGACGTAGACATCGACACCGACGACGTCGATGCCGCGACGCAGAGCATCGCCTTTGCACGGGCGAGCAACGCAACCGTGTTCGTCCTCCCGTTTCTGGGGCACAACTTCGGCGTCGGCGAGGAGGCGGGGTCCGTCCTCAAACGCCTCTCCGAGACGCACGGCGACCGAATCGTCTTCGTCCACGAGTCGTCGGTAACGAGCGAGATGATTCGGGCCGCACGGGCGCGCTGGGACCTGCGAGTCGAGACGTACGACACCGAAGAAGAACTGCACAAGCGCATCCGACTCTTCGTCGCGGACGTGATGAACAGAGAACTCCACGGCGATTTGGACTGTCTCGACTAGGCGTGTCTCGGTACCGACCGACTCACCAAACCTATCTGACAGGTGGGCGACTGTCGAATCGTCATGCCCGACGATGCGCTCGGACTGGCGATGCTCGATAGATTCCGTGGGTGCCTGCGCGCCCCTTGCGTCTACCGCGACGGTGCGGACGTCGGCGACGCCTCCATCTACGAGCACTATCTCGTCCCAGAGGAGCGCTGGCCCGACGAGAAGTGGGCGTTCGTGGAGTCGCTGCGGACCCCCATGCTGGATGTTGGGTGCGGCGCGGGACAACACGCACTCGTCGTGCAAGAACGCGGCGACGTCGTCGCCTTCGACGTGAGTCCGAACGCCGTTCGCACGGCGCGGGAACGTGGTGTCGAGTCCGCAGTCGTAGGAGATATGTTCGACCCGCCGGTCGAATCCGGGCAGTTCGAGACGGTACTCGCGATTGGCACGCAAATCGGCCTCGCACGGACCCTCGACGGACTCACTGACTTGCTCGCATCTCTCGACACGCTCACCACCCAGACAGGTGAACTCGTCGTCGACTCTTACGACCCACGTCGAATCGACCCAGACCAGTTCTTTGGATACCGACCCGATTCACGCACTGGTCTCGCGCGCCGACAGTTCCACGTCGAATACGGCGACTTGCGAGGGCCTGCCCTCGACTTTCTGCTCGTCTCGCCAGACCGACTTCGAGATGTCGCGGGCAGGGTCGGACTCGACGTACAGGACGTACACTACTCGCACCCCGAATCGAGTTACTACCGGGTACGACTTCGGTGACTCTGCGGGCGGGTGTCGGCCCGCTACTCCCATTGGTTCGTCGCCTGATTGCGCCGCGGGAGGAACGGCAGCAAGAGCGCGACGACGAAGACGATACCCGCGATGGCGAGGTACTCGGGCGTCGTCAAGACGAGGACGAGGAGCGAGAAGACAGACGATTCTCCGGCGTTGACCGCCAGTATCGCGTCTGCATCGTTGTTCATGAGCACGAGGAACATGAAGATGAACTCGGCGAACGCGACGCGGAGACCCGCTTTCGTGAACCACCACCCTGCCGAGAGTGGACCCCCCGTGAGGGCGTCCAACTCGCGGCGGACTTTTCGCCGCCACGCCGCGTTCACGGCACACCTCTGTTGCATGTGAACATGCACCGTAATAGGTCACGAGACCTGATAATCTCGCCTGTCAGGAGAGCGTCGGCGAGACAGACGCCAACGCCGCGTCGAAGTGCTCACGGGTGATGAGAATCTCGTCGGCGTGGTCGTTCGCGGCCGGGCCCTCGTACGCGTCGGCGACGTCCTGGATTGCTCGTAGTGCCGCCTCACGGCAGACCGCAGCGACGTCCGCGCCCGTGTATCCGTCCATGTGGGCAGCCACGTCGTTCAGGTCGATATCGGAATCGAGTGGCTTGTCTCGGACGTGAACGTCGAGGATGGCACGCCGGGCCTCGATGTCGGGTGCGGGGACTTCGACGTGGGTCTCCAGTCGTCCGGGGCGGAGGAGTGCCGGGTCGAGAGCGTCCCGCCTGTTCGTCGCCGCGAGGACGACGAGGTTCGGGTTGTCGGCGGCGTTGTCCATCTCGGTGAGGAGTTGCGAGACGACGCGTTCTGTCACACCGGAGTCGGACCCCATACTGTCGCGGTTCGTCGCCAGCGCGTCTATCTCGTCGAAAAAGAGGATGCTCGGCGCGGCCTGTCGTGCCCTGTCGAACACCTCGCGGACGGACTTCTCGGACTCACCGACGTATCTGTCGAGGAGTTCGGGGCCGGCGACGTGGATGAAGTTGACTTCGCTCTCGGCGGCGATGGCGCGTGCGAGAAGCGTCTTCCCCGTCCCCGGCGGGCCGTAGAGGAGCAGTCCGGTCGGCGGGTCAGTCGCCGCCGCCTCGAAGAGCGGTGCGTAGGTCAACGGCCACGTGACGGCGCGTTCGAGCGTCCGTTTCACGTCGTCGAGGCCGCCGACGGCCTCGAACCCTTTGGTCGGTTGCTCGGCGACGTACTCGCGCATCGCCGAGGGTTCCACCGACGCCATCGCCGCCTCGAAGTCGCCGCGTGTCACCGTCATCTCGGAGACTGACACGCCGTCGCCGGTCCGGCGGGAGCGACGGAGGGCCGTCATGGCGGCTTCCTTCGCCAGTGATTCCAGGTCGGCACCGACGAACCCGTGCGTCCGAGACGCGAGACGGTCGATATCCACGTCGTCAGCGAGCGGCATCTGCCGAGTGTGCACGTCGAGAATCTCGTGGCGACCGGCGATGTTCGGCACGCCAATCTCTATCTCGCGGTCGAATCGGCCACCACGTCTGAGTGCGGGGTCGAGGCTATCGACGCGGTTCGTCGCGCCGATGACGACGACGTCGCCGCGGGCGTCGAGGCCGTCCATGAGCGAGAGGAGTTGGCCGACGATGCGGTTCTCGACGTCGCCGCCGTCGTCGCGCTTCGCTGCGATAGAGTCGATTTCGTCGAAGAAGATGATACTCGGGGAGCGCTCGCGGGCCTCTTTGAACACCTCGCGGAGTTTCTCTTCTGACTCGCCTTTGTATTTCGAGAGGACTTCTGGCCCCGAAATCGTGATGAACGTCGCGTCGACTTCGTTGGCGACGGCCTTCGCGATGAGCGTCTTCCCGGTACCCGGTGGGCCGTGTAAGAGCACGCCCTTCGGCGGTTCGATGCCGAGGTGTGCGAACACCTCGGGTTCCGAGAGTGGGAGCTCTATCATCTCGCGGACGAGTTCGAGTTCGTCGTCGAGTCCACCGATGTCCTCGTAGGTTACGCCT
>NZ_LOPV01000704.1 GCF_001469865.1 Haloferax profundi | reverse complement strand
GCCCTCGACTCCCCTCGCTATCGCCGCCGGTCATACTCTTGACGGCATCGCGGACCGTCTCGCTGGCACCCTTCGACTCTTCGGCTGTCACCGTGACGTTCGTGGCGTCGGTGATGCGAACGACGCCCCCCGGTCTCGTCTCGCTCACGACGAGGGCAGCACCGCCGAGTCGCTCGACACGGACGCGGTCACCGGCACGGAGGGGTCGATTCCGAATCTCTGACTTCACTACCTCTTCGATGGTCTCACGGCTGACGCTCGTTCGCTCGAACGCGCTGGGTCCGGCCAGCGTCACCGACTTTGCGTCGTCGACGTCTATCTTCCTGACGCGGACGCTGTCGCCGATTTTCACACCGGCGTTCGCCCGCGTATCGGCGTCGACGAGAATCTCACCGGCGTCGGCACCGGGACGGGCAGGCCACATCTTGGCTACCGTCTCACGACTCCCTTCGATGACGACTGTCTCACCACTCAATACGCTGAGTTCGCGGCGTGCCGCTTCGGGGAGGCGGGCGATGCCGCGTCCCGCGTCGCGCTTCTCGGCGGCACGGACCACGAGCGTCACCCCGTCTTCGGTCATAGCAGTGCTTTCGGCACCTCGAGCCTTGAGCGTTCGCCCGGGGTAACCGTTTTCCCGGTTCGTGTGATAGCTCTACGCATGGTGACCACGACAGAAAAAGACGGGGAGACGTGGTTCCAGTGCGAAGAATGTGAGATGCTGTTCGACGTCAGGGCAGACGCAGAGGCGCACGAGGAAAACTGCGACACGGATAGCCCGTCGTACCTACAATAGTTTGGTCTTTTCAGGTCACAACGAGACAACGATGTTGGACACAGACGCCACCCACTATTTTTAAAGTCTGCGAGAGGGGTCCGATTGCATTTCTCCTGAAAAGACCAAAGTGAGCGCGCTGGGCGCGGCGCATCTCGACTGCCAGCGACTACTCGGGGTCGTGTTCTGCGGCGATTCGTTCGGCATGGTCGAGCGACGTCGCCCGTTCCCATCGGACGCGCTCACCGTCACCGTACGCGAACGCTTCTTTCAGTTCGTCGCGGAGGACGCCGACGCCGCGCCCGACGAGTTCACCGTCGGCATCGCCGAGTTCGTAGTAGCCGTAGGCTTCGGGTGCGTTCCCGATAGTCCGCTTTTCCAGTGGTTCCCAGCGTTTTCGGAGCATCACTCGGCGACGAACTCGTAGGCGTTTTCGCTCCAATCGTCTTCGACGAAGACGAACACGCGGCCACGGGCTACCTCCGGGTCTGCGTCGATTTCGAATCGATGCCCGGGGATGCGGCGGACGACGACGCCTGGGAACAGTTCTTCTTCGTCACCCTCTGCGAGGATGACGCGGCCGACACCGCTCGATTCGAGCACGTCGTCGTGCGTCTTGAGGTCGTTGACGTACATCATCACGCCCTCCGTCTCCGTCGGGTCGGTGACGAGGACGTGGATTTCCTTGCCGGGCGGGGTGCTCAGCGTGTCCGTAATCGCCTCGGGGACGCCTCGGTAGACTGTCGTCCGATTGTCGATGTACTCGACTTCGACGCCGTAGTCGTGGAGTTCGATGCCGAGCGTACTCGGGGCGATGTCGTTCCGGGCGCTCATACCACGCGATAACGCCGGAGTGGTGAAAAACGACGCGATACCGCCCATCGAATCGGCGCGAGCGCATCTTGAGCGTGCCGGCGTGTCGACTGTCGACACCGGTCGGTCGTGGATGGCCTCACAGCGGGCACTCCTCTCGCCGACTCGACACCGGTCGATATGGCACCGACCGCCACTTCTTTCTCTTCGCTCGTTTCGGTACAGG
Organism: Haloferax profundi; assembly: GCF_001469865.1. Taxonomy (GTDB): domain Archaea; phylum Halobacteriota; class Halobacteria; order Halobacteriales; family Haloferacaceae; genus Haloferax; species Haloferax profundi. The sequence goes on along the minus strand of NZ_LOPV01000704.1, from coordinate 21,828 downwards.
TATGCACGGCCGAGCCACCGCCCTCGGGGCGGGAACCGTCTTGAACGCCCTCGCGACGGGCACTGGCTCCGCGTTCGCCATCGACGCAGAGACCACCGCGACGGTCGAGTTGGACGACACAGACCGCGTTCGCGGGACTATCGCGGAGGCACCCGACGCCGACACGCGACTCGTCGAGCGCTGTGTCGAACTCGTCGTCGAGGAGTTCGGCGACGGCGAAGGTGGGACTGTCGAGACTGAGAGCGACGTCCCGATGGCCGCCGGTCTCAAGAGTTCCAGCGCCGCCGCCAACGCGACGGTTCTCGCCGCGCTCGACGCAGTCGGCGCGTCGGTCGGCCCCGCACCGGACGACGACGTCTCGCGCATCGACGCCTGCCGACTCGGCGTCCGCGCGGCCCGCGAAGTGGGCGTCACCGTCACCGGCGCGTTCGACGACGCCGCCGCATCCATGCTCGGTGGCGTCGTCGTCACCGAAAACGCCGACGACAAACTCGTCGTCCGCGACGAAGTCGACTGGGACGTTCTCGTGTGGACGCCGCCAGAGCAAGCCTTCAGCGCCGACGCCGACGTCTCCCGCTGTGAGAACGTCACCTCCATGGCCAACCTCGTCGCCGAACTCGCCCTCGAAGGCCGGTACGCCGAGGCGATGACCGTCAACGGCCTCGCCTTCTCGGCCGCGCTGGACTTCCCGACCGACCCCGCCGTCGAAGCGATGCCTATCGCCGAGGGCGTCTCGCTCTCTGGAACTGGCCCGAGCGTCGTCGCAGTCGGTGACCGCGACGACCTCAAGCAGGTCGAGAGCCTGTGGGATGCCCGCGACGGCGAGACACGACTGACCACCACCCGAACAGACGGAGCACGAATCCTATGACAGACGACACGACAGACGGAACCGAATCGATTCAGGACATGACCCTCGACGAACTCCGCGAGGAGATAGAAGACATCGACCGCGGAATCGTCGAACTCATCGCGCGACGAACCTACGTCGCCGACGCGGTGGCACAGGTCAAAGCCGAACAGAACCTGCCGACGACCGACGAATCACAAGAAGAGCGTGTGATGGAACGCGCCGGGGAGAACGCCGACCACTTCGAAGTCGACTCGAACCTCGTGAAGGCGATTTTCCGGTTGCTCATCGAGATAAACAAGGCGGAGCAAAGACAGTCTCGCTGAGAAATGTCGTTCTCGGGTGCTTCGGGTTCTCTAGCGACATTTCACGATTGTTTTTACTCCTCGATTGTAATCGTGAAACCCCACTTGAACTCGTTCCACGTCGTCTCCATTCCGAGCTTCGGCTGGAATGATTCCTCGAAACGATATTCATCTGCTGGGAGACAGTCATCGCTGTCGGACTGAGGGCCCGCCCGCTTGTTTGTTGTCCCCTCCAGTATCTCCTGTTCAGGGTATTGGAGTACAGCGTACTCGGTCTGAATACATTCACCCGCATCGAGTGACTGCCATCGCAGAACGTCGTGGCGAATGAGGCGGACGGTGTTCGTCTCCCAGCAACCTTCGACCGGTTCGTCGGGAATAATCTGCTCGTCGGTTCCGAGAGCATACCGTTGAATTTCTCTGTCAATTGGAATCAGGACGAGCGTGCTCTTGCCTTCACTCCAAATGTTAGAGAACGGTTGAATTGGGCCGAAACCAACCGTTTGCTGCGCCGAAGAACGGTTCTCGAACCAGCCACGAATTCGAGCGGGTGAGTCTGGTGAAAAACCGCATATCTTCTCGACCCCGACACGAAATGGTACGTCCCTCGATTGAGAACCGCCGGTAACATCCACGTTCGGATACCGCTCAGAGGGCATACGTGTTGAACAGCAACAGAGGCGATAAAACAATCACCTGATGAAAGCATTGGCACCGAAAGACACAGTATTCTGTGCCTCTACAGTTTTCTGTATGCCTACTATCACGGTCAACGTCGACGACACTCTCAAAGAGCAGATGGAGAAACATCCGGAAATCAATTGGAGTGAGGTCACTCGACAAGCCATCCGAAGCAAAATCGAGAAACTCGAATTGATGGACGAACTTACCGCCGACAGTGAACTCTCCGAAGCGGATGTAAACGAAATTGCCGCCAAAATCAACGAGAGCGCGCGGAAGCGCATCGAAGAAGAGTCGGAGTAATTCTGACGGATGAAGTTGGTCGTCGATGCAAACGTCGTCATCTCGGCACTCATCGCTAACTCGAAAACGCGGGAACTCATCGTCACGCTCGAACCGGAACTCCTGACACCCGAATTCGTCCACGACGAAATCGGGAACTACGAAGACCTCATCGTTGAGAAGTCAGGGATGGATCCAAACAGAGTACAGCAGTTCATCGAACTGTTGTTTCAGTACATCGAGACGGTACCGGCCAGCGAGTTCTACCCGTACATCGAGAAGGCCAAAGAAGCGATAGAGGATACCGACCCCGACGACGTTCTGTACGTGGCCTGCGCACTCGCTCGTGACGCAGGTGTGTGGAGCGACGATTCTGATTTCGATGAACAAGACCTCGTGCCGGTGTTCACGACCAGTGAGGTCATCGAATCGTTCGAGACGATGTGATTTCCCACGTCTGGGAGTGAAGAAGAACCGGAAAAGTGTGCGGTTTTGTATAATGGATTTTAGCTACCTAAACAAGGCCGAACAACGGCAGAATCGGTAGCAGATAGGAAGAATCCGGGGAACGTGTAACGGATAGCGAGAGGAATCCTTGATAAAGTCCTATGTGGGTATCGTGCGTCGCTGCACCCGATGAGTCACAACGAGGAACGTGGCGACGAGAGAGAACTCGACGAGGAGGCAATCGGAGTGGGAATCGCTATTGGTCTGAGTGTCGGCGTCGCACTGGGCCTCGTGTTCGATAATCTCGCGGGAGGGATGATACTCGGTCTGGCTATCGGGACTGGAGTCGGTGTTGCATCGAACTATCGGTGAGCAGCGTCGCCTTGCCAGTTCTCGCCAACAGATAGATTGGTTCGTGTGACGACCATACACGAGACTCACGACACATGCACCTCACCGAGGCAACGACAGACGACATCGACGTCCTCATCGAGTATTGGTACGCCCTCGCGTCGGACATGGAACAGTACTCCGAGTTCAACACGCTCTCGTACGACAGCGTCGGCGACGTCCCCGAAGACGGATTCGAGACGCACTTCGAACGCGACGATATCACCGACTATCTCGTCGAAGACGCTGGTGAGACGATTGGCTTTCTGACCCTCACAGAGGGTGAACACCCCTCTCGCGAGTTCACGAGATACGTCCGCATCGTCAACTTGTTCGTCGAAGAAGAATACCGGAATCAGGGGTACGGCAGTGCGGTAGTCTCACAGGTCAAAGAACTCGCTCGGGCAAACGACTGTGACCACCTCAAAGTCTCCTGTGAGTGGCACAACGACGCTGCGAGGCGGTTCTATCGTGAGACGGGGTTCGAAGAGAAGCAGGTCACGTTCGTCCAGCAAGTAGATTAGCTCAGCCAAGCCTCCAGTCCCCGAAAGAAGGTAGATATCTTTCCCGTGGTTATCTCGACACCGTCCAAGAGAACGACCCTCACACGACCTTTTGCGAGTGTAGTAAAAACCCAATTTGGACAATTACCGTCGATTGTGACATACACCACAAAGATAAATTAATAAATATAACTATCATTAGTGATATTTAATAGAGGCGGCAAAAAACAGTACACTGATTCCGGCGAACACGGTCTCGAATCGAGTATCGAACGGGGCGCTCAGGCCGTGTTTTCCGGAATCTTCGGGAGAACGAGACTATGGCAACGACATCAGAGGGGGACGCGGTCGAACGAACCCGCGACGACATCGAAGAGACACTCGGGTTCGTTCCGGGCTTCTGGGAACTCAACGACGAAGACCTCGTCAACGAGTGGCCGAACTTCAAGCGACACGCCTTCGAAGAGACTGCGATTCCGCCGAAGTACAAGGAACTGATTGGACTCGCCATCGCGGCGAACATCAAGTGTCCGTACTGCCAGCACTTCCACAAACAGGCAGCGAAGATGCACGGTGCGACCGACGAGGAACTCAGAGAGATTGCGTTCCTCTCCAGTTGGACCGCGCGATACAGCGCCATCATCCACGGACAGGACTACGACCTCGACACGTTCGAGGACGAGGTCGGCCAGATGGCCGAGCACCTCGAAGCACAGATGAGCGCTGACGACTGAGTATCCGTCTGGCAGACACGGATACGTGACATTTTTTTCTCGCCACCAACGTGTGACACCGCCGGTATTTCCATACTGGTGGAACCCCATAGTACGGGTGGAATGCCCGTTAAGCAAGCCGAGACGACGTGGAAAGGTGGAAAAGACGGACGTGGTGACTTCACGACCGAGAGCGGCGAAATCGAAGGAACGCTGACGTTCCCGACACGCTTCGAGGACGAAGCAGGGACGAACCCAGAAGAGATAATCGGAGTGGCTCACTCCGGGTGTTTCTGCATGCAACTGACGGCGCTCCTCGAAGGAGAGGGCTACACAGCGAACGAACTTCACACGGTGGCTGACGTGCACCTCCGCCCCGCCGACGGTGGTGGCTTCGAGATTCCACAGATCGACCTGACGCTGGAAGCGGACATCCCCGACATCGACGAATCGACGTTCGAGGAGATTGCACAGCAGGCCAAAGAGACCTGTCCGGTCTCGAAGGCGCTGGCAGGCCCGGAGATCACACTCGACGCGACACTACTGAGTTAATCCAGCACCCACTCTTCACACTTTTTGGTCGACTCGTGCAGACGAACCAGTGGTGCGCTTACAGAACGGTTTTGACACAGTGGTTCCTCGGGACGGCAACGAGGTGACGTGTATTAACGACGACAACCGAAATTTTGTTGCAGGGCATCGTCCTCGGCGTCTCGATTGCGGCACCCGTCGGCCCAATCGGCGTCCTGTGTATTCAGCGAACACTCGCTAAGGGGAGGTGGTCTGGTTTCGTCAGCGGCCTCGGAGCGGCATCTGCGGACGCCGTCTACGGAGCAATCGCCGGATTCGGCATTACGGCGCTCTCGTCGTTGTTCTTGGACTACCAGACGGGGATTCGCCTCGGCGGTGGCCTCCTCTTGCTGTACCTCGGGGTGCAGTCGTTCCGGGCCGAACCTGCGGAGGCGGCGGCGTCCACGTCCGACGTGCGAACCCTCGCGCAGGACTTCGGGTCGACGTTTCTGTTGACGATAACGAATCCGGTGACGATTCTGGCGTTCGTCGGTATCTTCGCCGGGGTGGGCGTCGGCGTGAGTGGGAACTATCAGGACGCCGGCGTCCTCGTCGCCGGCGTGTTTACGGGGTCGTCACTCTGGTGGTTCGTTCTGAGTACCGGTGTGAGCCTCTTCCGAACGCGGTTCACTCGGCCGGTGATGCGGCGGGTGAACCAACTCGCTGGCGTCGTCATCGCCGGATTCGGACTCGTCGCAGTGTGGAGTGCGGTGTAGGTATCGCGCCGGCCAGTACCGTGATGGCGCGCGTAGCTGTGACGGACGATTCGACCACCACTCAGCGATTCGCGTCGAACCAGTCGACGGCGAAGTCGACGAGTTTGGGCTGAGCCACCAGTTTGGCCGTACTCGCACCGACCGACCCTTCGGTGAGTCCGACCTGCGACTCGAAGTCGGCACCGACTGCTTCGAAGTCCTCGGTGTCGATTTCGATGTCCTCGTACTCGACGACGACTCGTTCGCCGTCTCGGAGGAGGGGTGCGGCCGACTGGACGTGGTCTTTCTCGAAGTCGGCGCGGTACTCTGCGAGGTGGAGCGAGGTGTTGTTGTCGTGGCCGACGCCGAGGAGCAACACCTTGCCATCGCGCTCGTAGATTCGAGCGAGTGGTGACTCCTCTCCGAGGCCGTAGTCGAGTCCGTGGTCGCCGACGATGTCGTCTGCCTCAGCGCCCCACGCGGCGAACGAAGTCGTCGGATGCTCGCTTCGAATGACGTCCGGGTAGTTCCGGAAGCACTCGGGAATCGCACCCATCATGCGCGTCGGCGTCACGTCGGGCCTGAACGGCGGCATCGACTCACGGATTATCTGGACCCACTCGTCTGGGACCGGTGGGTGTTCCCACGTCGCCGAGTCTGTGTACTGGCCGGTGAACGTCGGCATGACCAGCGTCCCGTCGTCGGTGAGAACCGTTTGGAGGGCGTCGACGACGGCTTGGGGGCCGCCTGCAACCCACCCGAGCGAGCGCAACGACGAGTGGACGAGGAGGGTGTCGCCGGCGTCGATGCCGAGGTCACGGAAGTCAGAGACGAGAGACGTGACCGTCACCGGGCGGTCGACTGCCTCGATGGCGTCTGCTTCTGTCATAGCATCAGCGAGAGAGGGGTCCGGCATGAGCTTTCTCATCGGTGAGTTGATGGGTTCCGAGCGAGCGAAACACCGATGAACTATCATTACGACGGAAGATTCATGTCCGACCTCTCCGCTCGTGAGGCCCTCCGATATGCGACCGAAGACAGCATGCTCACGCTCTTCGCTGTCGTCCTCGGCGGGTGGCTTTCGTTGACCTTCGCCGGATTCGCGTTCAGTAGCTACACGTTCGGGATGCTGTTCGTCCTCGCCGTCCTCGTCTTTCTCGTGGGAGGACTCGCACTGTTCAGTGGGCTGGTCGCTATCACGTACAAGGTACTGGTGGACAGTCGAACCGCCTGAGCGACCCCGAACTCAGTCGATGTAGGTCTCGGCGAGTGCGTCGAGTGCCTCGTGGTGGTGTGTCGTGTGTGGCGCGGTCAGCGGCGAAACCGACACGTACCCATCGACGACGGCCCGGCGGTCGGTCCCCTCGGGGTCGGGGATGTCGCCGGACTGCATCCGTTCCCACACGCGGTCCTGAAGCCGAACGGTTCCGTTCTCGAAGTCCGCGGTCATGTCGTACATCTCCGAGGGGTACGTCACCTGCATATCGGCAGGTCCCTCGCTCGGGTCGCGCATCGGCGCGTTGACGTTCAGGTAATCGCACTGGTCGAACACGCCGGCGGGTTCTGCGTGCTTGACGAGATACGAGGCGGCGCGCGTCGCCTCCCGAAAGTCACGTGGGTCGTTCGCCTTCTCGTGCCACGGTACGTCACCACCCGGTGGAACGTACATCGAGAGCGCAATCGCGGGCACGTCGAAGAACGCCGCTTCGACGGCGGCACTGACGGTTCCAGACCGACCGAGGACGTACGCTCCGATGTTCGCACCCTTGTTGACGCCGGAGACGACCATGTCCACGTCTGGGCAGAGGGCTTCTAACCCAGCGACGGTACAGTCGGCCGGTGTGCCTTCTAACGCGTAGCCGAGTTCGTGTTCGACGACGACTGCGTCCGACGACATCTTGCGTCCGACCGCACTCTGGTCGGTCTTCGGGGCGACGGCCGTCACGTCGGCAAACTCCGAGAGGGCATCGTAGAGGGCCCGAAAGCCGACGCTCTCGATACCGTCGTCGTTCGTGAGGAGGATGGCGGGTCTGCTCATGCCTTCGACTCGGGAGGGAGCGCGCAAAAAGCCACCCGTCGATTTCGGTTCGCTGCCGATGTCCCTCGATTACGCGACGGTATCGACGATGGTCTCACCGTCCACGACGAGGTTGTAGGCTTCTTCGTCGTCGTTCCAGAGGGCGAGGACGTTCTCGAAGAGGAGGACGTCCCCGTAGTCTGCGTCTTCGAGGTCGGCGTTCAGGACCGTCGGTTTGGTTCGGACCGCGTAGTGGTCGACCGTCTCGCTCCCGTCACCGACTTTGAACAGTTGGTTCCTGCCTTCGGAGAGGTCGTGACTGAGTTTCACCGCCAGCAGGTCGATACGATTGGTGACGTGTCTGTCCATCTCCGCCATCTTCGCGAACCGTGTCGCGTTCGCGCGGATGTCGAGACGCCGTCTTCCGTCGGTTCGGAGGATGCTGTAGGAGTACTGTACGTCGACGTTGACGAAGGTTCCCTCGTCTTCCTCGGCGTCGCGGCCTTCGTCGAGTCGGCGCTGGAATCCGGGGACGGCGAGGTCGGGTTTGACGTCGAACGACCATCCACGGTCCGAGGGCGCGTACCCATCCCAGAGGCGGAGTGTCGGTGAGTAGACGGTCACGTCGCCGTCTGCGGGTGCAACCTCGCGTTCGACGTCGCGAAGACCGATGCTGGTGTTCCGGTCGGCGGGTGCGATGGCGACGAGTGTCCCGTCGTCGGCGAGGACGTCGAGGTACTTCTCGACGACTGCGGTGGGGTCGTCGAGTTCGCTCAGGACGCTCGCGAAGACGACCAGGTCGTACTCGCCCGTGGGTTCGAAGGCCTCTGCCGTCTCGCGGTGGATGGTCGTCCGGAAGTTTCGACGCGTCTCGCCGAGCATGTGTTCGAGTACGTCGGCGGAGGCGCTCGGTTCGACTGCGTGGTAGTCGACGAGCGAGTCGTCTGGGAGGTACTCGTGGAGGCCGAGTGCGGGACCACCAGTTCCCGCGCCCACGTCGAGGACGCGCAGTTTGCGCGAGAGCAACCCACCTTCGGCGATGTCGTCGAGGACGTAGCCAACAGCGGCGTAGTAGTCCGGGAGGTGGTAGATGGCGTACCCGAGCGCGGCGTCCTCGTCGTACTCGACGGGATTCCCGCGGTAGTAGTCCTCTTTCAACTGCCGGACGCGCTGGCGGAGTCTGTCACCGGCGTCACCGACGTGCCAGTTCGCTCCGTAACGCTGGATGAGCAGGTCTTCGAGGGCGAACGAGTAGTCGTCGGGGAACGCCTCGGGAGACCACCCAGGCGGCGTCACGGGGTCTTCGTTCGTCGGGACGAACGTTCCGTCGTCTCGCTCGAAGAGGCCGAGGTCGTAGGCTTCCTCGCGGAGCGTCTGTTTGACGACTGCCGGATGGGGAGAACCTTCGATGTACTCGGCAATCTCGTCGGGGTCTATCGGGCGAACGTTTCTGAGATACTTCGCGTTGTCGCGGACGGCGTCTCTGTCTATCATCGTGTGGGAGTGGAGAACGTCGGAGGGGTGGTTCGGGTGTGGTCGCGGGGGGTCATCGGCGGCGTCTACCCTCTCTCATCGCTCGGCAGGGTCGTGGTTGTCGGTCTGGTCGCGTCCACGAGCGACGGCGCGATAGAGGTCGGAGAACTCGTCCGGGTCTGCCATCGCGAGTGCGCGTGCGGCGTCGGCGACGCGGTCTGTCCCGTCGCCGAAGGCCGATTGGATGTCTGCGTACACGCGGGGTGTCCCACCCGAGACGGCGGCCACGAGTTCGTCGAGTGCGGCCGAGATGGGTGTGGCGAACTCGTCGCGGACGTCGTCGGCAGCGAGGCCGAACGCGAGGACTGCGGCGTGGGCGGCGGCCTGTACTGTCTCCATCGCCTCGTCGTGTTCTGCCGGCGTCGTCTCGAAGACGTGGTTTCCGGCGGTGGTCAGGTCGTCGAGGATGGCGTCACCGCGTGGACCCGACTCGTCGGCGACGACGGCGACGTTTCCGGGCGCGTTCTGCGGTGCGAAAAGCGGGTGGAGACTGAGTCGCTCTCGGTCCGGGAGGTGCTCGCGCATCGCCGCCACCGGCGTGGCCATCGCCCCAGTCACGTCGCACATCGCCTCCTCGGCGCGATGAGCGTTCGCCTCGACGGCGTCGGGTGCGAGGGCCATCGGCACCGCGAGACAGACGACGTCGAACACCTCGTCCCCGTCCAGCGGAACGGCACGGCCACCGAGTTCGTCCGCCGCGGCGACCGCTGCTTCGGGGTCTGCGTCTGCGAACGCGAGGTCAGCGTCGACCGTGCTGCCGAACCAGCGACCCATCGCACCGGCACCGACGACGAGCAGTTTCATCGGTACGGAGTGGACGCGGACCGCCCAAAAGAGAATCGGTGCCGGCGGAGTCCGCGAACGTCGGTGGTGCCGGCGGAGTCCGCGACACGGGCGACACTCATCATCTGCCTGTGACACCTCGATGAACCGCAGACCGGGCAAACGTCGGTGAACGCACTCCCCGTGTACGAACCATCAAGTGACCGTTTGACAATGTGATGCTATGGCATTCGATGACGTTGATTTCGAAGGCAAGACGGCCTTCATCACGGGGACGAGTCGCGGTATCGGCAAGGCAATCGCGCTCGATTTGGCAGACCGCGGCGCGAACGTCGTCTCGACCGGAAAGACCGTCGAGGGACACGACGAACTTCCCGGAACCATCGTGGAGACGACCGAGGAGATTCGTGAGCGCGGTGGCAACTCCATCTGGTGTCAACTCGACGTTCGCGACGACGACTCCGTCGAAGCGGCGATTCAGGAGACAGTCGACGAGTTCGGCGGCATCGACTTCGTCGTCAACAACGCGGGTGCGATTCACATCGCGAACTTCGAGAACACGCCACCGAAGCGATTCGACCTGCTCGTCGACGTGAACGCCCGTGGTGCGTACGCGACCACCTACGCCGCACTTCCGTACCTCCGCGAGAGCGACCACGCGCACGTGGTCACGTTCTCGCCACCGATGCCGGCACGCCCCGCACCCGGGAAGATTGCGTACGCACTCTCGAAGTACGGGATGACCTTCATCGCGGAGTCACTCGCACAAGAACTCGCTACCGACGATATCGCCGTGAACGCGCTCTGGCCAGTCGCGGCCATCGAGTCGGAGGCGACGCGACACTTCGGGATGGGGACACCCGAAGACTGGCGAACGCCGCAGATAATGTGTGATGCACTCACCGAACTCTTCTCGCGCGACCCGACAGCGTGTACGGGCAACACCTTCTACGACGAGGAGATTCTGGAAGACGCAGGTGTCGAGGACTTCTCCTCGTACGCCGTCGTCGAGGGAACCGACCCCGGACCGATGTCGGCCCAACTGTTCGACCCCGACTACGAACGCTGAGACGTCTCGTTATCGGGGCTGAGACTCGGCACCGGAGGTTTATGTCGAAGAACGTGTTACCAGTGGTAATGCGTTTCCGCGTCGCCCTCGCTCCGGAATCCCTGTCTGCGACGCGATATTTTTCTGAATCGGCAATTAGACTTAAATACTCGTGGAGTTTCGCCTAGTCCATGGACTTCCCTCGTCTGCCGTCCCGAGATACGAACGGCCAAAAGGTCGTTCTCCCCGACGACCTGGAGGGGGAGCAGACGCTCGTACTCATCAGTTTCGACCGCCGCCAGCAGTCGCTGGTGGGGTCGTGGCGAGGGTTCGCCAAAGAACTCTGTGAGACCTACAACCACTTCGGCTACTACGAACTGCTCGTCCTCGGTGGACGAAGTGGGATGATGCCGCCGATGGCTGGCGGTGGGATGACCCCCGGTTCGGCCCGGAGTCGCCCGCACGAGAACGCGCTGGTCACGCGTGTCGACAAGACTGCGCTCCAGCGTCGCCTCGGCCTCCTCGGCGAGGGCAACATCTACGCGCTCCTCATCGAAGACGGGAGTGTCGTCCGACAGGCCGCAGGGGTCCTCACGCCCGAGACGGCCGATGCACTCGAGAATCTACTCAAACAGTGGCGCGAGGTCAACTCCGGGTGGACCGACGCCTCGGGTGTCGACCCGTCCACTGGCGGTGGCGCACTCGACAGCTAACTCGGCGGACGCTCTCTGAGTGGCCCGTCGAGTCTCTTATTCGACGACGAGTTCGACTGGGTACTCCGTGAGATTCTCGTAGCCATCTTCGGTGACGACCACGAGGTCTTCGATACGGACACCGCCAACGTCGGGGTCGTACAGACCCGGTTCGATGGTGATGACGTGTCCCGGTTTCAGTTCCTCGCCGTGTTGGCTCACGTGTGGGAGTTCGTGGACGTCGAGGCCGATGCCGTGACCCGTGCTGTGGATGAACCCAGTCTCCGCAGACTGGTCGGCGCGGAGCGTGTTCTCACCGGCCGCTTCGTACACGTCGCAGACCGCGTCGTGGACGTCTTCGCCCGTCGCACCGGGTTCGACGGCGTCGAGTGCGGCGTGGAACGCCTCTTCGGTCAGGTCGAACCACTCGCGAATCTTCGCGGAGGGCTCGCCCTTCACGAAGGTCCGAGTCATGTCGCCGTTGTACTTGGTCTCCTTGTCGCGCGGGAAGATGTCGATGATGATGGACTCGTTGGCGTAAAGCGGGCCGCTACCGCGGTTGTGCGGGTCGGCGGCGTCGGCACCGCAAGCGACGATTGTCTCGTCGAGGGCGCACCCGTGGCGGAGGAGCGTGACCTCGATTTCTTCTTTCACGCGTTCGCTCGTCAGCGGTTCGCCCTCGTACCGGAGCATCCCATCGTCGGCGATGTCTGCGGCCCGGATGAGGTCTTCTGCGGCCTGCATCGACGCCTCGTTGGCGTCCTGCGCGTCGTGGATGTACTCGACTTCGTCGTCGTCTTTCACGGCGCGGATGGTGGTCAACACGTCGTCAGTCTCCGCTTCGATGGAGACGCCTTCGTCGCGGAGGGCGTCGGCGACTCCGAGCGGGAAGTCTTCGGGGACGGCGAGTGTCTCGACGCCGTGGTCGGCCACGAACTCGGCGACAGTCTTCGCCTTCGCGACGACGTGCGGATTCTCGGCAACCTTCGCCATGTAGTCGTAGTCCGAGAGGCGCGAGACGGTCGCCGCGCGACTCTCCTTCTTGGCGCGTCCGTATTCGAGTGTGGAGACGAGAAGATGTGTCCCTTCGGGGGTGTAGAGCGTCGTATACGGATCAGGCGCGTCGAACCCCGAGAGGTACAACTGGTTCGAGTCGCTTCCGTCCGCAGAGATGAGGTAGCCGTCGAATTCGTCGCCGAGGAACTCGGCCAGCGGTGAGAAATCGGGTTCCATACTCCGGAGTTCGCCCGGTCGGTAGTAAAGCCCTCGCGTCGCGGGCGACGGATTCCGGTTTCGGTCTAACGGACAGTCGTTTCGGGCTGACGAGCGTCCGCGAGTTTACCGCGGGAATTCGCCGCGGACGACGTCAGCGAGTTCTTCGAGTTGCTTCGAGAGGTGACACAGCAGGTCGTCCAGCGTGACGATGCCGACGAGGTCACCGTCGGACATGACGGGCACGCGGCGCACACCCTCGTCGTGCATCTTGTCGACGACTTCGGTGATACCGTCGTCGGGGTCGACGTTGAAGACGTTCGTCGAGAAGATATCGTTGGCGACGAGGTCACCGACGGGTCGGTCACCGGCGAGTCCGTAGACGACGAGGTCACGGTCGGTCAGCAAGCCAGCGACGACACCCTTGGCGTCGACGACGACGACGCTCCCGACACGTTCGTCACGCATCGTTCGGGCGACGTCGGCGAGCGGTGTTTCGACTTCGACTGTGACGACGTCCGTCTGGGCGATGTCCTTGACGAGCATACCTCTGCTTTGGTGTGTGGGGACAAAGGAATGCTCGTGATTCTAACAACTCGGGAACGAGTGTCGCCGCACACGTCGGACGATTCGAGTGGTCGACGTGCGGGAGAACGTCGCCGCGTCCGGTACCCTGATACTACGTCCTGACGACGCCCGCGTATGGACGTTCGTCTCTCGCAGTCTCGGGTTCGGGGCCGAACCCGCGCACCGCCGTCGAAGAGTTACACACACAGAGCGATTCTCGCCGCAGGCTACAGCGACGCAGCAGTCGTCCGCGACGCTCTCGTCAGCGCCGACACCAAAGCAACGATGCGCGCCGTTCGGGCGTTCGGCGGAACCGTCGAACGCGACGGCCAGACGGTCGACGTCGAGGGGTTCGACGGTCGCCCCGAGACACCGGACAACGTCATCGACTGCGCGAACTCGGGGACGACGATGCGACTCGTCACCGCGTGTGCGGGCCTCGGAGAGGGCCTGACTGTCCTCACCGGCGACGACTCCCTCCGCTCGCGCCCGCAAGGACCACTTCTCGACGCCGTCTTCGACTTGGACGGGCGCGCCGAGAGTACGCGCCGAAACGGACAGGCACCGCTCGTCGTCGGCGACGGGATGGCCGGGGGTACCGTCGAGATTCCCGGTGACGTCTCTTCGCAGTACATCACGGCGCTTCTCATGGCCGGCGCGGTCACCGACGAAGGAATCGACGTCGAACTCACGACCGAACTCAAATCCGCGCCGTACGTCGATATCACGCTCGAAGTGCTCGACGACTTCGGCATCGAGGCGACGCGAACCGACGACGGATTCTCGGTCGCTGGCGGCCAGTCGTACCGCCCCGCCGGTGGCGAGTACAGCGTCCCCGGTGACTTCTCGTCTATCTCGTACCTCCTCGCCGCGGGCGCAGCGGCCGGTGCCGACGACGAACCGGTCGTCGTCGAAGGGGCGCGTCCCTCCGCACAGGGTGACAAAGCAATCGTCGATATCGTCCGCGACATGGGCGCAGAAGTCGAGTGGGACGAAGACGCCGGCGAACTCACCGTCTCGGTGGCCGACCTCTCGGGAACGACGGTGGACGTGGGCGACACCCCCGACTTGCTCCCGACCATCGCCGCGCTCGGTGCGATAGCCGACGGCGACACCGTCATCGAGAACTGCGAACACGTCCGCTACAAGGAGACCGACCGCGTGACCGCGATGGCCGAAGAACTCGCCAAGATGGGCGCGAACGTCACCGAACAACAGGACCGACTCACCATCCACGGCGGCGACACTGACCTCGTGGGTGCCGAAGTGGACGGCCGAGGCGACCACCGCATCGTGATGTCACTCACTGTCGCGGCCCTCGTCGCCGACGGCGAGACGACTATCTCCGGCGCGGAACACGTCGACGTGTCGTTCCCGAACTTCTTCGAGACGATGCGTGACCTCGGTGTCGACGTGACCGAAGACTGACTCGCGAGAAGAGATAGAAGACTGACTCGACAGAAGCTTTTTGCCACCGCCGTCCGGCGACTGTGCTATGCAGCGACCCGACATCTCGGCACTGCGTGAGCGCCAATCGGACGGAGACTACCTCCTTCCAGCCTACGAAGACTGGTGTTTCTCTCGCATTCCGGGGACAGTCGCCGACGTGCTCGGTGCCGACGTCGGGTCGCGCCTTCCCGAAGCGGCAACCGACGCGTACGACGACGTCTCCCGCGTCGTCGTCTTCCTCGTCGACGGATTCGGCCTCGCACAGTGGGACGGTGAGCGAGAGCGGGTTCCCTTCTTACGTCGGTTCGAGCGTGCGGGGAGAGTGACGCCGTTGACTTCCGTCTACCCGTCGGAGACGGCCGCCGCGATGAACACGTTTCACTCCGCTTCGCTCCCGTCCGAACACGGCGTCGTCGGGTGGTACGTCTACGACCCGGACACCGACGAGCAGTTCGAGGCACTTCCGTTCCTCCGAAAGGACGGCAGTACGCCGGAGCGAATCGACTTCGAAGACGTGGCCGACGCCGAGAGCATCTATCCCGAACTCGTCGCCGCGGGCGTCGAGACGCATCAGGTGACGCCGTTTCCGAACGACTCGACGGTCCCGCACACCTACGACCCCGAGGACCTGTCGACGTTCTCTGAGTCGTTCACGGACGCCGCGCGGGAGGCGTCGGACCCGTCGTACATCTTCGCGTACCTCCCACAGACTGACGCGGTTGCGCACCACGCGGGCGTCGACTCTGACGAGTACCGTGAGACGGCAGCGGAGACGTTCGACCGAGTCACCGAGGCCGTAGAGACCCTCGCCGAAACCAGCGGCGACGACGACGGACAGACACTCGTCTGCATCACGGCAGACCACGGACTCATCGACACCGTGCCCGAAGAGAACGTCGACCTCTCGGCCCCACCGTTCGACATCATCTCCGACTTGCAGACGCTCACCGACGGGACGCCGGTTCGGTACTCGGGGAGTGCGCGGAACGTCCACCTGCACCTCCGACCGGACCGAATCGACCCTGTGTACGACCTGCTCACGGCCGAACTGGACGCGAGAGTCCTTCGCAAGCACGAGGTTCTGGAGTCGGACCTCTTCGGACCGAACCCGTCCGAGACGTTCGAGCATCGACTCGGTGACCTCGTCGTCGTCCACCGCGACAGCAGTGTCTGGTACGGCGACGAGGACCGCGGCAAACTCGACTTCGTCGCCATGCACGGCGGGATGCACCCCGACGAGATGCTGATTCCCTTCGCGACGGCGACGCTCGACTCACTCGTCGAGTGAGGACTCTTCGACGGGGAGTGTTTCGCCCGGTCGTTCTCCGGTCACCCCCGTCTCTTTCACGATGGCGTCGGTCCACCAGAGTTTGAGGACCATCACACCGAGCGTGCCGAGGAGCGTCCCGACTGGCTTTCGTCGTATCGCCGAGGCGAACGCGTAGAACGTCACTGGGATGTTGAGGACGTTGAGGATATTCGGGTAGTCCAGCCCCATCGTCCCGTTGCCGGCGTCCAACCACTCGCGTTCTGCGAGGACGATTTTACTCAGGTAGTTGTCCGTGCGCTTGGGGCGCGGAAAGAGCACGGGATTGACGGCGATGAACGCCAGCGTCGCGGCGAAGAGTTTCGCGTCGCGGCGGTAGATGGCGTACATAAACACCGGATACACGAGGATTCGCGTCCCGGCACTCCACGGGTTCGCGTGTCGCTCCCAAAACGTTGCTTCGAGGCGTCCGCGGACACCGTCGTCCGATGTCGATTCCATACGCTCTCTTCGCCGTCTTCGGGTATGAACCTCCGCACGAAGAACACCGCCCACGATTGCACCTTTCTACAAACACTAAATGGGCGGACGCCCGAGGGTCGGGGTAATGAACGGGAACGAATTCGGTCGCCTCTTTCGGGTGACCACCTACGGCGAGAGTCACGGCGACGCCATGGGTGCCACGATATCCGGGTGCCCCGCCGGCGTGGAACTCTCCGTCGAGGACATCCAGGCGGAACTCGACCGACGAAAACCGGGCCAGTCGATGATTACGACGAGTCGCGGCGAACCGGACGCCGTCGTTGTCAACTCCGGCGTCCAAGACGGGTACACGACGGGGACGCCAATCGGCATGGTCGTCCAGAACAAGGACGCTCGCTCTGGCAAGTACGAACCCTACGTGACTGCGCCGCGCCCGTCCCACGGCGACTTCACCTACTCGGCGAAGTTCGGGACGCGAAACTGGGGCGGTGGCGGGCGTTCGTCTGCGCGCGAGACGGTGAACTGGGTCGCCGCCGGCGCAGTTGCCAAGCAAGTCCTCGAACAGAGCGAGTACGACGTCGAGGTCAAAGCCCACGTGAACCAGATTGGCGACGTGGAAGCGCCGCCGGTCACGTTCGAAGAGATACTCGAACACTCCGAAGAGAACGACGTTCGGTGCGCACACCCCGAGACGGCCGAGAAAATGCTCGAAGTCATCGAGCAGTACCAGAACGAAGGCGACTCCATCGGCGGGTCGATTTACTTCGAAGCGCAAGGCGTCCCCCGTGGACTCGGTGCACCCCGATTCGACTCCTTCTCGGCGCGGCTCGGACAGGCGATGATGTCTGTCCCGGCGGCGACGTCGTTCGAGTTCGGCCTCGGCCGCGAGGCGCGCGAGTGGACCGGGTCGGACCGAAACGAGGACTGGGAGTTCGACGAAGAGGGTGACCCGCGCCCGGTCGGCAACAAACACGGCGGCATTCAGGGCGGCATCACCACCGGCCAACCAATCTTCGGCGAGATGACACTCCACGCGCCCACGTCGATTCCGAAGAAACAGCGGACTGTCGACTGGGAGACAGGCGAGGAAAAGGAGATTCAGGTCGTCGGGCGGCACGACCCGGTGTTACCCCCACGCGGTGTGCCAGTCGTCGAGTCGATGCTGTACCTGACTATCCTCGACTTCATGCTCCTCGGTGGTCACATCAACCCCGACCGACTCGACGGACAGGTCGGCGAGTACGACACACCGTACCATCCATCGAGTCCCGAGAACGAGTAATCGACCAGCCGTCGAAAAATTGGAGAAACCACTCTAAACCGAGTTATTAGTTGGGCTACGTGCGGTTTTCGAACTCTCCATTCGTCCACTTCTGTGGGGTGTTCGAGGGACCAATTTAACAATATTAAGTCCTTCATTATCTTTCCTTGTCAATCCATAGCAAAGTCTTTATTCGGACCCACCCCAACTTTTCAAATAGCGCCCCAGCGGGGCCGTGAGCTCAAATTATGACTGACCACGAACTTATCTGGCGCATCGCAGGGGGTTCCGGTGACGGCATCGCCTCGACCAGCCAGAACTTCGCAAAAGCCCTGATGCGAGCGGGGCTACACGTTTTCACGCATCGCCACTATCCATCGCGAATTCGCGGTGGCCACACGTACACGGAAGTACGCGTCAGCGCCGACCCCGTGAAGTCGCGTGGTGACGGGTACAACTTCCTCCTCTCTCTCGGGGACTCGTTCGCTCGCAACCCGAGTGAGGGTGCCTACTACGGCAACGAGGAAATCAAACCGCTCTCGGAGAACCTCGACGAACTCGTCGAAGGTGGTGTCATCGTCTACGACTCTGGTCTCCTCGACACCGACGAAATCGAAGACTTCGACGAGCGCGTCGAAGAGAACGACTGGCACGTCTTCGACATCGACCTTCGCTCCATCGCCCGTGAGCACGGCCGCGAGGTCATGCGTAACACGGCCGGTGTCGCAGTCACCTGCGCCATCGCGGACATCGAACCCGACGTCATCAAGAGCCTGATGGCCGACGCGATGCCGGAGAAGATTCTCGAACCCAACCTCGAAGTCTTCGACGACGCCTACGAACAGGTCAAAGAAGAGTTCGACGTCGACGCACCCGACATCACCGCACCGACGGGTGAACACGACGAAGAGCAGGTCCTGCTCTCTGGTTCCGACGCCATCGCGTACGGTGCCATCGACGAAGGATGCCGCTTCATCTCCGGGTACCCGATGACCCCGTGGACGGAAGTCTTCGTCATCATGTCGCAGAACCTCCCTGAACTCGGCGGTATCTCCGAGCAGGTGGAAGACGAAATCGCTGCCGCAGCACTGGCCATGGGTGCCTCGCACGCCGGTGTGAAAGCCATGTCCGGGTCGTCCGGTGGCGGGTTCTCGCTCATGTCCGAGCCACTCGGTCTCGCAGAGATTACCGAGACGCCAATCGTCCTCGTCGAGGCCATGCGCGCCGGCCCATCGACGGGTATGCCGACGAAGCCCGAGCAGTCCGACATGGAGCACGTCCTGTACACGTCGCAGGGCGACTCCCACCGCGTCGTCTTCGCCCCCGCGACCGCCGCGGAGGCCTACGACCAGACGCGCAAGGCGTTCAAGATCGCCTACGAGTACCAAATTCCGGCAATCGTCCTGTACGACCAGAAGCTCGGTGGCGAACTTTCGAACGTCCCGGCCTCGGTCTTCGACGAGGAACCGAACCCGGACCTCGGGTCGGTCCTGACGGAAGCGGAACTCGCAGACGCACCGCACGACGACTCCGGCAAGTACCAGCGCTACCAGCACGACACCGAAGACGGTGTCTCCCCGCGCTCGCTGCCGGGTCAGAAGGGTGGTCGCTACCTCGCGACGGGTAACGAGCACATGCCCGCGGGTCACATCTCGGAAGACCCCGACAACCGTGTCGCTCAGATGAACCGCCGCATGCAGAAGGTCGAGTCCATCCGCGCGGAACTCGACGAAGACGGCGAGTTCAACACGGTCTACGGTCCGGAAGACGCCGACCTCGGTCTCATCACCTTCGGGAGCCAGCAGGGTACCGTCGAAGAGGCCGCAGACGTCCTCAACGAGAACGGTCACTCGGTGAAGGTCCTCGGCGTCTCCGAACTGATGCCGTTCCCGAAAGACCAGGTTTCGGCGTTCCTCGACAGCGTCGACGAAGCTCTCGTCGTCGAGATGACGGCCTCCGCCCAGTTCCGTGGCCTCGTCCAGAAGGAACTCGGTGGCTACGGCGACAAGATGTCGAGCCTCCTCAAGTACAACGGCAACCCGTTCGAGCCCCACGACATCGTCGAGGGATTCGAGACGGCGCTCCTCGAAGGTGAGGAGCTCCCAGACAACCGCACGAAGTTCGTCCCCAAGGTGGGTGAATAAATCATGAGTGCATTCAGCGCAATCGGTGAAGAAACGGAGAAGGACCAAAACGAGTTCACGCCCGGACTCGAACCCCAGCCGACGTGGTGTCCTGGCTGTGGTGACTTCGGTGTCCTCAAGGCTCTGAAAGGTGCGGCGGCCGAACTCGGCCTCTCGCCCGACGAGATGATGGTGACGACCGGTATCGGCTGTTCCGGCAAGCTCAACAGCTACTTCAACAGCTACGGCTTCCACACCATCCACGGCCGCTCGCTGCCCATCGCCCGCGCCGCGAAGCTCGCGAACCCCGGTCTGACCGTGGTCGCGGCCGGCGGTGACGGTGACGGCTACGGCATCGGTGGCAACCACTTCATGCACACCGCTCGTGAGAACCACGACATCACGTACATCGTGTTCAACAACGAGATTTTCGGCCTCACGAAGGGACAGACGTCCCCGACGTCGCCGATGGGCCACAAGTCCAAGACCCAGCCCCACGGCTCGGCGAAGACGCCGCTCCGCCCGCTTTCGCTCTCGCTCAACGCGGGTGCGTCGTACGTCGCGCGGACGGCCGCAGTCAACCCGAACCAGGCGAAGGACATCATCGTGGAAGCCATCCAGCACGACGGCTTCTCCCACGTCGACTTCCTGACGCAGTGTCCGACGTGGAACAAGGACGCACGCCAGTACGTCCCGTACATCGACATCAACGAGTCCGACGACTACGAGTTCGACAACACGAGTCGCTCGGAAGCGTCCGAGATGATGTTCGAGACGGAGAACGCGCTCCACGAGGGGACCGTCCTCACCGGCCGGTACTACGTCGACGAAGACCGTCCATCCTACCAGCAGGAGAAACAGCGCATCGGCGAGATGCCCGAAGAACCGCTCGCTGAGCGGTACTTCGACGACTCCTACGAGTGGGAGCGCTCGTACGACAAGTTCCTCTCGAAGCACAAGTAACGCGACGACTCCGACACGTCACCACGCCGGTTTTTCGGGCGGTTCGACGTGACGGATATGCGTTTTCGGATTCGCAAGATATTTTTCTCCCGTAGGAAAAGAAACGGGCATGGAAACCACGTCCACGGAGGGACGCATCCTCGCAGTCTTGGAAGAAGACGCGAAAGCGTCGTACGCCGAGATTGCAGACCGGGCGGGCGTGTCGAAGCCGACGGTTCGAAAGTACATCAGTAAACTCGAAGACGACGGCGTCATCATCGGGTACTCTGCGGACATCGACCCGAAGAAACTCGCCGGACAGTCGATTGCGATGGTTGGCATCGAGTGTGCGAGTGAGCGCTACGTCGAGGTCACACGCGCGCTGAAAGAACTCGGCGACGTCGAATCACTCTACACGTCGTCCGGTGACCACATGCTGATGGCCGAAGTCCGTGCCGTCGACGGCGACTCGCTCGGAGACGTCATCTCCGACAAGATTCTCTCTATCGACGGCATCGAGGCGGCCCACCCGTCGTTCCTCCAGGAGCGACTGAAGTAACGACCCACGCTTCCTCGCCCTCCGGGCCACTTTCACCGCGGTACCTGAAGGTTCAGGTACGTCGCCCGTCTACACGCACCCGATGGCGGAGGAGACGCTTCCGGGGACGGAGACGGACGACGACGTGGAGAGAATCGTCCTCCACGTCGACATGGACTGTTTCTACGCCTCCTGTGAACGACTCCGAGAACCCGAACTTGTGGGCGAACCCGTCGTCGTCGGGATGGGCTACGAACCGGGCGAAGGCCACGGGGCCGTCGCAACCGCGAGTTACGAGGCCCGCGAGTTCGGCGTCGAGAGTGCGCAACCAATCTCGACGGCACTCGACAGACTCCCCCGAATCGAAGATATCGCTCCTGACGACGACCCGGATGCCGCCGGACACTACCGCACGGTGGACCTCGACTTCTACAAGTCCGTCGCCGCCGACGTGAAGGAGATTCTCCACGACTGCGC
>NZ_LOPV01000703.1 GCF_001469865.1 Haloferax profundi | reverse complement strand
GTGGTCCGCGAGGTGAGCATCGACGAGGCGTACCTCGACGTGACCGACCGAACCGCGTGGGACGTGGCCCCCACGGGCGACAGAACACTCGCCGAAGGCTACGCTCGCTACGTCAAACAGCGCATCGCCCGCGAGATAGGCGTCGAGGCGTCTATCGGTGTCGCACCGAACATGTCTACCGCGAAAATCGCCTCCGACTTCGACAAACCAGATGGCCTCGTCGTCGTCAGACCGGGCGAGGTGCAGTCGTTCCTCGCGCCGATTCCGGTCGAAGAGGTCCACGGCGTCGGCCCCGTCACGGCCCGCGAGTTGGCGAGGTTGGACATCGAGACGGCGGGCGACTTGGCCGATGCCGACCCAAAGACCCTCGAATCGAACTTCGGGTCACGCGGGCGCGAACTCCACGAACGAGCACGAGGATACGACGACAGGCGCGTCACCCCGACGGGCCGACCGAAGAGTCTCTCCAGAGAATCTGCGTTCACCGACCCGACCGCCGAGATGGAAGCCAAACGAGAGGTCGTTCGTGCCCTCGCCGCCGACGTGGCAGACCGAGCGCAGTCACGCGGGGCGATGTACCGAACCATCGGTATCAAAGTCGTCGTCCCGCCGTTCGACATCAACACCAGAGCGCGGTCACTCCCCGGACCCGTCGACGACCCCGACCTCGTCGAATCGGTCGCACTCGACTTGCTCGACGCGGAGTTCGCCGACGAGACGGTCCGAAAACTCGGCGTTCGCGTCTCGAACCTCTCGTTTTCGTCGGCCGACCAGTCGAGTCTGGACGGCTGGAAGTCCACCGATGGCGTGTCGTCGTCGTCGGAGCGGACTGACGGAGATGCAGACGAGTCCTCGACCGGCGACGACCAGTCGTCTGCGAGACGGCGAAAGCGGCGCGGCCAGTCATCGCTCGTGGAGTTCGACTAAGGATTACTCGGCAGGTCGAGTCCACTTCCCGTGACGACTTCGAACCGCGCGCCACCCACCTCGTTCTCGACTCGGGGTGGTTGCCCCGGAGGGGAGGAACTATGACCCCCGCGCCAGTCGTCAAAACCGGATGACGGATTCGGACACGGAAACCATCTCGGTTGCCGAAATCAGTGACGGACCAGGGGGAGTGGGCACAGAAGACCCGGGGACGACTGTCGAACTGCCAGTCGTCGACATTCTCACCGGACGGGGGTTCATCACGGGTAAGTCCGGGTCCGGCAAGTCGAACACGGCGTCGGTGATGATAGAGAACCTGTTGTCGTCGAACTTCCCGGTGCTCATCGTCGACACCGACGGCGAGTACTACGGCCTCAAACAGGAGTTCGAACTCCTCCACGCGGGCGCAGACGAGGAGTGCGACATTCAGGTCAGCCCCGAACACGCCGAACGACTCGCCACGCTCGCCCTCGAACAGAACGTCCCGATTATCCTCGACGTGTCGGGCTACCTCGACGACGCGGCGGCAGACGAGTTGGTGACGGAAGTCGCGAAACACCTCTTCGCCAAGGAGAAGAAACTCAAGAAGCCGTTCTTGATGCTCATCGAAGAGTGCCACGAGTACATCCCGGAGAAAGGCGGGATGGACGAAGCGGGCAAGATGCTCATCAAAATCGGCAAGCGCGGGCGGAAACACGGCCTCGGCGTCGTCGGCATCTCGCAACGCCCGGCAGACGTCAAGAAAGACTTCATCACGCAGTGCGATTGGCTGGTCTGGCACCGCCTCACGTGGCGAAACGACACGAAAGTCGTCGGCAGGATTCTTGGGTCCGAGTACGCCGACGCCATCGAAGACATGGGCAACGGCGAGGGATTCCTCGTCACCGACTGGTCCGAGTCCATCCGGCGCGTGCAGTTCCACAAGAAGCAGACGTTCGACGCGGGGGCGACGCCCGGCCTCGACGACTTCGAACGCCCCGACCTGAAATCCGTCGACGGCAACCTCGTCTCGGACCTCAAAGAGATTTCAGACGAAAAAGAGCGCCGCGAGAGCGAAATCGCCGACCTGCGCCAACAAATCGAGAAGAAGGAAGCCAAGATTCGTCACCTCGAACGCGAACTCGAAGAGGCACGTGACCTCTCGCGGATGGCCGACCAGTTCGCGCAGGCGATGTTCCAGAAAGCCGAAGCACCCTATCGTGGCGGAGAGGGTCGAAACCTCAATCGACCCGAAGAGAAGCAGGCGGCACTCGGCGAGTACGGCGCGGCAGACGATGAGGCACCGACCGCGAGTGCAGCAGGCGACGAAGACGGCGAATCGACCACGGACGCGACTCCCGACGAAGTCGCGCGGGCCGTCGCCGCCAACGACGAGGATATCTCACCTCACCCGCGTCCACCACTCGAAGCGCCGGACGGTCCGCCGTGGCCCACTCACGGGTTCGACGTGCCGACCGGAGACACCGATGCCGACACCGGAGACGAGGACGCGTGGGAAGCAGCGGCCAACATGGGCGACTTCGAACCCGCCGACCTGCAACCGGCACCGGGTGCCGAGAACAGACGCGACGTAGTCGACCGGATGACTGCCATCGTGAACGCCCTCGGCGAGGTTCACCACGGAATGCTCGAACACTACCGCGAACGCGGTATCTCCGACCCTCTCGCAGCACACGTCGCGGCGGGCGAGACGGGGGACCAACACCTCGCGTACGGCCGTAATCGGTCGCTTCGCCGGGCAGGGTTCATCCGCCACGCAGGCCGTGGGCAGTACGAGTACGCCCTGCCTGACCTCGTCAGCGACGAGTACGCAGACCTCTTGGACGCCGAAGAACTCGCCGAGACAGTCGCCGCTATCGAGAACTCGTTCGTCGACGACGAAACAGAGGACGCCGGCGACGAGTAGTCACCGGCAGAACAATCGCTTTTTCGCGGTTCTTACAGGCCCGAGACGAGGTCTTCGAGGGCTGCGCGCGGGTCGTCGGCCTTGGCGACGCCGGACGCGAGGAGGATGCCGGACGCACCGAGTTCTTCTGCGGTCACGACGTCGTCACCGGTGGAGATACCGGCACCGCAGTACACGTCCACGTCTTCGTCGACGTTGGCCGCAGAGTCGACGGCGTCGGTGACGATACCGGGGTCGGCGGTTGCGACGGAGACGTCGCCACCGATGAGTTCCGGCGGTTCGACGGCGACCGAGTCAGGTCCGAGCGCCGAGACGGCACCGATTTGCGCGGGGTTGTTCGCACAGACACAGGTCTCCAGCCCAGCGCGTTCGGCGGCCTGAACGGACCCGTCGATGTCGGCGAGTTTCATCCGCTTCTCAGAGTGGTTGATGAGCGTGCCGACGGCACCGGCCTCGGCGACTGCCTCGGCGAGTGTGCTGCCGGTGTGACTCCCGTAGTCGTTCGGGTCGACGTGTTGCGCCCACGTCTCGACGCCAGTGTCGGCGACGCGGGAGATATCGGCCGCCTGCGGCGACACTGCGATGCGGACGCCGGACTCTTCGGCGACGTCGCGCGCGGCGGTCGCTACTTCGATGGGGTCGCACGGGTACGCCTTGAGGTTGACTAGGATGAACACAAGAGAAGTCGCGTCCGACGAGACTAATAAATTGGTTTTCGGGGCCGCGATTGCCACGAGACGGCGTCTCGCGGGTGAATAATCCTGATGAACGTCCCGGCGGAGTCACGCCGAATCGGGTCCAGCGGGGTCGCGCCGAGTCGGTGCTCGTCGGTCGTCAGTCTTTGCGCTTGACCACGTCGCCGAGCGTCGTCTTGGTGCTGCCGCCACCAGACCACTCGGAGTCGTCGTCGCTCGCACCCTCGACCAGCGAGATGTCGAGTTTGCGTTCGAGTTTCTTCCGGACGCTGTCCGGAGGCATGATGTCGCCGCGTTCGAGTTTGCGGATGAGACTCGCCTTCTCGTTGAGCGACTTGGCGAGTTCTTCTTGACTCATGCCGCGCGACTCGCGCGCCTGCCGAATACGGGAGTCGTAGTCGGTGGCAATCTCGTCCATGTCGTCGAACATGTCGCGGCGGCGGCGCTTCTTCGACGAGGACGAAGACGACGACCCAGACGAGCGAGACGCCTTCCCACTCGACGAGGAGGTAGAGTACTTCGTGCTCGCGCTGGAAGTCGACTCGGTGCGGACCTCCGTGCCGAACTGGGCGCAGTCGTCACACAACTGTAGTTCTGCGCCTTCGACCTTCACAGTCTTCAGAGAGGCTTGGTCGGAGCCACACATCTCGCACTGAGGCATACACTCACGTACCGTCCCGCCGCGTATAAAAGGCACGCCACCGGCCGGTGTCAGCGGGTCGAACGCGGCTTTGTCGTTCGATTTACTCGTGACTACGGAGGGTGGCCACGCGTCGGGCGACTGGCCGCGTCACGCGTCGATACCCCCGGCGGTAGACGACGAGATGCGAAAGCGGCAGGAGTGCGACGTACGTGACGACGAACCAGAACCCCTGAGACGACGGGTCGGGTGGAAGCCCGACGGAACCGACGAGGAACGACCCAGCGCCTGCCAGCAAGACGGTGAGTGCCCATCGCTCTGTCGTGGTTGGCGGACGCCGTCGGGGATTGTTGGTCACGAACACGAGGAGATAGGCGACCACACCGACGGGGACGAACGCGAGAATTGCGCCGAGCAGGTTCGGAAACCGGTGTCCGCGAGCGGCGGCGTTCTGTGAAATCCACAGCGACGTCGCGACGAGAACCACGAGAGGGACGAACACGAACGCCGCTTCGGACGGCGTCGGAACGATGGAGGGCACACGATACCGCCTGTCCTGTCAGCAAATAGTTGTTTCTACGTCAGGTCGCTCCACGCGCCCCAGAATCGCTGGAGTGCGGTGAAGTGGCCGATGATGGCGAAGAAGACGAGCAACCACCCGGCGAGCGTGAACCCGCCGATGGTTCCAGTGTACACTGCCGACGCGAGGCCGACGATGCCAATGAGTGCGAGTCGGTCGGCACGGCCGACGAGTCCGCCGTATGCGCGGCCGAGTCCGAC
This sequence comes from Haloferax profundi, assembly GCF_001469865.1. Classification (GTDB taxonomy): domain Archaea; phylum Halobacteriota; class Halobacteria; order Halobacteriales; family Haloferacaceae; genus Haloferax; species Haloferax profundi. The sequence continues at coordinate 9,526 of NZ_LOPV01000703.1, read as the reverse complement.
CGCCTGAATCTGCGTCCCGAGATACGAGGTCATGAGGACGCCGGTGACGGCCGCGAGGCCGAGAGCGAACGAGTCGATACCGGCGGCGAGGCCGACGAGGACGACGATGTCGGCGTAGCGGTCCAGCACGTGGTCGAGCATGTCGCCGGCCTTCGACGAGACGCCCTGCTCGCGGGCGAGAGCGCCGTCGACGAGGTCTAACCAGCCGTTGAGGAAGACGAAGACGGCACCGAGGCCGTACCACAACGGGTCGGCGATACCGAAGGCGACGCCCGCCGCGACGGCGAAGGCGAACGCGATGACGCTGACGCCGTTCGGTGAGAGTCCTGCGGTATCGGCCGCCGAGACGAACGGTGCGAGGAGTTTGTCCGCCGTGTCGCGATATTGGTCCAGCGTCATAGGTATTCGATGAAGTCGACGGTTCCTGCGGACGGTTCGCGCTCACCCTCGGCGACGGCCACGATTTCGTCGGCCACTGCCTGCGGGTCGCGGTCGGTCGTATCTATCTCGTAGACGGCATCTTCGCCGTGGAACTCGACCGCTTCGCCGAGGACGACGTCCAAGGCTTCCGACTCCCGGTTCTCGCGTGCCTTCGCTTCGGCCTCGCCGCGTTCGACGAGTCGCTCTTCGAGGACGTCAGGCCGACAGCGGAGGACGACAATCCGGTCGGCGTTGAGGTGGTGGGCGAGGTGGCTCTCGACGATACCGTCCCAGTCGCCGAGTTGGTCACGGACTGCGTCGAGGTCCACGACGAGTGTGTCTCGGGCCTCGTCGCGTTCGGTCCAGAGTCCCTCGTCTTTCACGAGTTGGTTGAGATGGACGACGCGCTGGTCGAGTTCGTCGGCGACGAGGTCTGCCGCCGTCGTCTTTCCGGTTCCGGGCGTCCCGGTGACGACGAGTTTCACGCCGTCGGCACCTCCGAGACGACTCGGTTGAGGACGTCGACGGCGCGTTTCGTCTGTGCTTCTGTGCCGCAGGAGATGCGGATGCACTCGGGGAGGCCGAAACTCCCGCAGTCGCGGACGATGACACCCTCTCGTTGTGCGGCCTCGGAGACAGCGGTTGCGTCGCCGACTTCCGCGAGGACGAAGTTGCCGGCGCTCTCCCACGTCGGCACGTCGAGTTCGTCGCAGAGGTACTCGCGGGCCCATTTCGCGGACTCGACCGACTTCTCGACGTGGTCAGGGTCGTCGAGGGCGGCGAGGGCGGCGCGGCAGGCGACTTCGCTCGCGGCGAAGGGCGTGTTCACGCGGGCGTAGGCGTCGGCCCATGCTTCGGGGACGCAGGCGTATCCGATTCGGAGGCCTGCGAGACCGTAGGCTTTCGAGAAGGTGCGCAAGACAGCGAGGTTGTCGTACTCCGAGAGCAGGTCGATTGCCGACGGTTCGTCGGCGAACTCACCGTACGCCTCGTCGACGACGAGGAGCGTGTGGTCTTCGACGGACTCGGCCAGTTCGACGAGTTCGTCTCGGGGGAGGACAGAGCCGGAGGGGTTGTGCGGCGTGGTCAGGTAGACCATGCGTTCGCCGTCGTAGGCGTCGAGAACCGCCTCGGCAGTTTGCTCGAAATCGTCGGCTTTCGATACCTCGTACTGGACGGCGTCGCCGTGGTGGTAGCGAGCGCTCATCGAGTAGTACGAGAACCCGGGCGACGGTTCGAGGATGGTGTCGCTGGGTTCGAGCATCGCGCGACTCAGATAGTCGATAGACCCGTCGGCACCGGGAGAGACCCACACCTGTTCGGGGTCGAGGTTCCACTTGTCTGCGAGTCTCTCGGTCAGGTCGGTGTGTGCCGTCTTCGGGTAGACGCTCACCGTCGGCGCGGCGTCTTCGATGGCCGCGACGGCCTTCGGACTCGGACCGTGGGGGTTCTCGTTCGAGGAGAGTTTCGTCAATTCCTCGGGGTCCAACCCGAGTTCGCGGGCGACCTCCTCTGTCCCGCGGCCGGGTACGTAGGGAGCGTGCGCGGAGAGGTCCCGTGGTTGCATGGTCGAAGGATGCGGGTCGCGGTTCTTAAGGGTGCGTACTCTGGGTCGACGCTGCCGGTCTCTGCACACCGTTCCCACCGTGGCCTCTGGGGTCAGTCGCCGCCGGTCGTGGCGGGGAGATACTGCTTAGACGGTGGATTCTCGGCCAGTGCGTCCGGGACGAACAGCGTCGAGTCGCCGAAGTCGTGGATTATCTGTTGGCCTTCTGTCCCCGTGAGGTAGCCAATGTACGCCATCGCGAGCGCGTAGTTCACGTCGTGTCTCGCCGGGTTCGTCGCGATGACGGCGTAGTCGTTCCGGAGGACGTCTGGTCCGCCACCGAGTGGACCCTCGACGAATGCGACGAGCGACGACGAATCGGTCACTACACTGTAGGTACCCCTATCGACGAGTGTGTACGCACCGCGTCGACTGGCCTGTCGGAGTGTATCGCCCATCCCGTCACCAGTGGCCTGATACCACCGGCCTGTCGGGGCGACTCCCGCTTCGTCCCACAGCGTCTGTTCTTTGCGGTGCGTCCCCGAGTCATCGCCGCGGGAGAGAAACAGCGCGTCGGATTCGGAGATGGCCCGAAACGCACCGATGGGGTCGTTCCCGACGGACTCGATTCCGGCCGGGTCGTCGCTGGGGCCGACGACGAGGAAGTCGTTGTGCATCAGGTCCCGCCGGTTGATACCGTGGCCGGCGCGGAGGAACTCGTCTTCGGCGCTCCGCGCGTGTGTGATGACCACGTCGGCGTCACCGTCTGCCGCGGTTCTGAGTGCTGCGCCGGTTCCCTGAACCAGCGTCTTGACCCGGACGCCGAATCGGGCCGAGAACCCCTCGTGGAGGGCGTCGAGCAACCCGGTGTCGTAGGCAGTCGTCGCCGTCGCGAGGACGAGGTCGTCCGCGGCGGGGTCGTCTTCGGTCGGGTCGACTGCCCCCGAGCGACCCCCAGCATCGTTCACACCGTCTCCTGCGTCACTGGTGGAACCCCCACCGAGACACCCAGCAGTAGCGATGACACCGGTCGTCCCGACCGTCTGGAGGTATCGACGCCGCAGCATCGGTTCGTGGGTTCGTCTGCGAGGTGGTAAATTTTCCCAGTATCGTTCGAACCGATGGGAAACTGAATCTGGTTACTCGATGCGCTGCTGGAGCGATTCGGCGATTCGGACCGACAACGCCGCGATGGTGAGCGTCGGATTCATCGCCCCGCCAGTCGGGAAGACACTCGACCCGGCAATCCAGAGGTTTTGCAGGTCGTGTGTCCGGCACTCGGCGTCGACGACGCTCGAATCCGGGTCGTCGCCCATTCGCGTCGTCCCCATGTGGTGAAACGCCGGGCCGGTGTTCTCCGGGCCGACGGTCCAGTCGATATCGACACCGAGTTCGTCCAGTACCGACGCCTGTATCTCGTTCGCGCGAGTGAGTGCCGCCTTCGTCTCGTCGTCGACTGCCCAGTGGACTTCCGGGACCGGGTCGCCCAAATCGTCCGTCGTCTCCGAATCGAGCGTGACGTAGTTGTCCTCGCGTGGAAGTTGTTCGACCAACGCGCCCATCGCGATGTGTGTCCCGTAAGCGTCCGCCAACTGTGTCCGTAACTCGTCGCCCCAGGTGTCGGCGTGGAGGGCGTCGACGACCGGCGAGGGACCAGCGTAGTTCAGAAATTCCAGTTTGAGACCGTTGACGGGGTCGGTGTCGTCGTAGAACTGGTGTGTCTCGCTGGTGTTGAACCCGACGTGGTTCTGTCTGGTCGGCCTGTCGAGGCGGCCACCCATCCCGGCGAAGAGGTGGTCCATGAAGTATCGCCCGACCACTCCCGACGAGTTGGCGAGGCCGTCGGGATACGCGGCAGACGCCGAGAGCAGGAGCAATCGAACGTTCTCGACGCCACCGCAGGCGAGGACGAACTGGTCTGCCTCCTGTCGGTGGGTCTCTCCGTCGGGAGTGGTGTACCTCGCGGCCACGACGCGTTCACCCGACTCGTCGTGTTCGAGGCGTCGGACGCGAGCGTGGTCGATGACGTGTGCACCGGCCGACTCGGCCTTCTCGACGTGCGACTCGGCGGTGTACTTCGCGCCCGACGGACAGACCGGTTTGCAGGTTCCGTACCCGACACACGACGAGCGCCCGTCGTACGGTTCCGAATTGCGGGCGTTGGGGACGGAGTGCATGTCGATGCCGAGTCGTTCGCACGCCTCGGCGAAGATGGAGTCCGAGTGCGAAGGTGGGAACGCAGGCAGTGGATACGGTTCGTCACGCGGCGGTGCGTACGGATTGTCGACCGCACCTGCGACGCCCAGTTCGCGTTCTGCAGCAGCGTAGTGGGGTTTCAGGTCGTCGTACGAGATGGGCCAATCGACGCCGACGCCGTGGCGCGAGGCGAGTTCGAAGTCGCGTTCGTGGAGTCGCATGACCATCCCTTGCCAGTGAAGCGTCGACCCACCGACCCCTTTCACGCGGGAGGCGTTCAGCGGGTAGAACGACCCACCCGACGACGTGAACTCGTCGCGGGGGCCACCCATCTCCCAGGGGTCGCCGAGGCCAGGGCGGACGTGTCGGTCCAGTTGGTCCCGTCTGTCGCCGTCGAATCTGGGGCCTGCTTCGAGGACGACGACACGCGCGCCTGTCGCTGCCAGTCGATGCGCGACGATACCTCCCGCTGGTCCTGCACCGACGATACAGAGGTCGGCGTCTTCGACGGGTGTGCGGTCAGTCTCGGCGGCGTCACTCATCTTCTCGACCCTCTTCGGTCGCTGGTGTCTCCATCGTCTCTCGCTGGTAACTCTCCACCCCGCCGGGGTGCCCGATTGGGTTCTCGATGCCGACGAGTCGGCCGCCAGTCGGTGACGCGTAGAAGGCGTAGAGGAGTTCGTTCACGACGTGGAATCGGATTCGCTCGGAGATGGTGCCGTCCGGAACGGGGTCGGCAGTGTCGACGCCGAGTTCACGCAGCAGTGAATCACGCTCTTCGGTCGATAGGTCAGAAAACGGGACGTCGTACCAATCGCGGGCCACGCTGTCGAGTTCAGTGACGGCCGCTCGCATCGCTTCGGTGCGGTCTTCCTCGGTCGTCCGTCCGAGGACGTACGTCTCGACGAACTCTGACACACCAGTCGCCTCACTCGGATAGACGACTGCTGCTGCGGCGACCATCGTCGGCAGAACGTCGGTCGAGAAGTCTCCATCGTCGCCCACTCCAGTGGGCTGTCGCTCCGCCGTCGGCGGGTCGAATCGGTCGACGGCGACTGCTCCACCGCCGCCGATACCGAGACCGGCGAGAACTGTGAGTGCGTCCCGTCGAGTCAGTCGCATTCGGCGGGGATTAGGCCAGCCTAAACTTATGGCTTGCCCTCTGTCGATGGTCTCGCGTCGAGAGGTGGGTATCTCCGCTCAGTCCTGTCGCACGTCGTGTTCGAGGACGCCGACGCCTTCGATTTCGACTTCGACGTGGTCGCCGTCGACGAGTGGGCCGACGCCTTCGGGGGTCCCAGTCGAGATGACGTCGCCGGGTTCGAGCGTCACGTAGGTCGTAATCTCGGCGACGAGTTCCGGGATGGAGAAGATGAGGTGCTCGATACTGGAGTCCTGCCGGGTTTCGCCGTTGACCCTGAGGGTGATGTTCGCGTCTTCGGGGAGGTGTTCCGGGTCGGCGAGGACTGGGCCGAGTGGTGCCGCGCCGTCGAAGGCTTTGCCGCGGACCCAATTCGACTCGATATCCTGGTCGTCGCGGTTCGACACGTCGTTCATGATGGTATACCCCGCGATGACCGACTCGGCGTCTTCGACAGCGACGTTTCGGCACTGCTTACCGATGACGACTGCCAGTTCGGCCTCGTGCTCGACGTTCTCTTTCCCCGCCGGGAGGGTGACGGTGTCCTGATGACTCGCCACGGCGTTTGGCGGCTTGAGAAAGAGCAGTGGTCGGTCAGGAACTTCCTCGTCGCGCTCTTCGGCGTGCTTGGCGTAGTTGCGACCGATGCAGACGATTTTGGTCGGGTCACACGGAGGGAGGACGTCGACTTCGCCGAGGTCGTACGTCTCGCCACCGAACGAGACGGTGTCACCGTGCCACTCGCCCGTTCGGACTGCGCCTGCCGGGTCGCGGAATCGAACGTGGTGCATGGGCGACGAGTCTGTTTCGGGCGTGATAGGTCTTTACATCCCAGCGTTCGCGACGGCGGTGCGTCAGGTCTCGAAGACGGGGCTGAACACCAATGTAGTGCGTGGAGATTCAGGACCCACTGATTATCTGACGACAGACTACGTGTGAGTATATTGATATTATGGCCGGTGCAACCTACTAGCCGAAACATGTCTTCGTCGTACATCATCGAGTGCCGGGACTGTGAATTCGAGAAACGGACGATTGGCGACGAGTTCGCGCAGTGGGCCGCCGACAGACACGAGCGTGGTGAACAGCACTCCGTGACCATCCGCGACGTTTCGACGGGGATGACTGTCTACTCGTCGCCACTGTGAGTGGCGGACGAAACGAGAGACTCGTCTGTGCGTGCTTCGCAGTCTGTCCGGTCTTACAGAAGGAGCGTCGAACGGTGACTTACGCTCGCTTCGTCTCTCGGGCCACCGTGGTCATATCGCGGCATCGGCACTCTCGTACTCGATTGCGAACTCACTCACTTCGAGTGGGTCCACGGGGATGTCGTGTGCCTCTTCCATGTGTTCTTTCAGTCGCACACCGACTTCCCGAGGTGAGGTTCCTTCGACTGTCGTACCGCAGTGAGAGAGACAACTCGATTTGAAGGGCATAGGTATCGTCTCAGACACTTTGTGCGGATATATGTTGGTATCTACTCTGCTCGTCTCCGCGGACGGGTCGTCCCTCAGTCTCACCAAATCAGGGGAGCCCTCCGCTCACCGGAGGTCCATCCCGACATCGAAGATGGCGAAGGCGCAGACGACTCCGAAGGCGAGTGCTGCGCTCGGCATCCCGACTGAGAGGTCTAAGACGCGCGTCGTCCCAGCGACGACAGCGAGACTGACGACGTAGTAGAGCGACCGAACCACGACAGACTGCGCACGCGGCAGTGCCCGAATACTCGGTAGCGACAGCATAGCACCGAACGCGAACCCGCCAGCGACGAGGAGTGCACTGACCAGTCCACCGCCGCCGGTGTCGGCGAGGGCCCCGGCGAACGTTCCGAGTCCTAACGTCGCGTTCAGATACGCTGCCCGTCGGACCAGAAAGCCATAGCCAGCGTCGGGTCCGAGGCCCAGTTCGTTGTCGTCGATTCGGTGCCACGGCGGTCCAACCGAGATGGCACCCATTCGGAACGCACCGATAGTTATCGACGCGACGCCCAGCGAGATGATTGCGCTCGTCGTCACCGCGACGGGTGTGACGACGGCCGAAAACGCAATCCAGAGCATCGGAAGCGCAAGAAGCAGGTGTTGGCCGAGGCCGTAGTAGACGATAGCGTCGAGCCACGCGTCGATACCGCCGCGACGCTCGTCGAGGGCGGCGGGTTGTCCCCCGGACTGACGGTATGCCTCGTCACTCGGAGCCATTACACAGTCAATGTGACTGTGGGCTGAAAAGTAATCCCCCGTACCGGCACCGACGACACTGGAACGCAACCAGACCGCCCCACGCGAATAGCTTTTTGTGTATTTCGTGTGTAACTTCGAGACGTTATGGAACTTACCTGGCACGGTCACTCGACGTGGTACGTCACAGTCGGAGACACATCGCTCCTCATCGACCCGTTCTTCGACAACCCCTTCACTGCTCTCGACCCGAGCGACGTGGAGACGCCGGACTATATCCTCCTCACCCACGGTCACGCCGACCACATCGCCGACGCAGGCGAGTTCGACGGCGCGACTGTCGTCGGGACGCCCGAAGTCGTCGGCTACGTCGAAGCCGAGATGGGCGTCGACGAGACGCTCGGCATGAACATCGGTGGGACCGTCGAACTCGGTGACGCGTTCGTCTCGATGGTCCGTGCGGACCACACGAACGGCCTCGGAACCAGTTACGAGTACGACGCCGGCGTCCCGGGCGGGTACGTCGTCAGCGACACGAAACCGACGCAGGTGTCCGACAGCGACTCGACGACGTTCTACCACGCAGGCGACACGGGACTGATGACGGACATGCGTGAGATATTCGCTCCGTACCTCGAACCGGACGCCGCTGCTCTGCCTGTCGGCGACCACTACACTATGGGGCCGTGGCAGGCCGCCATCGCCACCGATTGGCTCGACGTCGACCACGTGTTCCCGATGCACTACGACACCTTCCCTGCCATCGAAATCGACATCCGTGACTTCGAACGCGAAGTGAAAGCGGTCGGGAGCGACGCGGACGTACACGTCCTCGAAGCGGACGAGTCGTTCACGCTCGAATAGCGCGTCGCGTCCATTTTTCACGGTCGTTCACGGTCGTTTGTGCACGAGAGCGCCCGAGTGAGCAACTTTTACGGTCGAATATTCCTTCTGCCACGATGGATGTCCGACATTCAAACCTCGACCGTCAGTGACGAAGGGTTCGCAACGACGAGCCAAGTCGGCGACTTCGACCTCCAAATCGACGCGCTCGACGAAGACGGCCCGAACCCGAACGCAACGCTCGTCGCGACGTACGCCTCCTGTTTCCTCCCCGCCTTCCGTGTCGGTGGTCAGAAGACGGGCTTCGACGACCTCGGCAAGATTCAAATCGATGCGGACGCCGAACTCGACGAGTCCGACGACCTCACGGAGATTAGTTTCGACGTGTACGTCGAGGCTGACCTCTCCGACGAGGAGTTCGCAGCGATTGCAGACCTCGCCGAAGACATCTGCCACGTCCACACGGCACTCCGTGACGGCCTCCGGGCGGACGTGACCGTCGTCGGCGACGCGTTCTAAGTAACTCCTATTCAGTTTCTTTTCGCGACCGAAAAAGAGCGTTAGCGTTCGACAGCCCAGTGCGTCCCGACTGATTAGTCCTGACGCTGTCGGTATGTCCGAAGACTCATTGCTTTTCCTTCCACGATGATGACCTCGCCATCTTGCGGGTCTGCTTCGACGACGTCGTCGACTTGCTCGGGAAAGTATGGGCTGTTCGGTTCTTCCATGGCAGACACTACGCTTCGGGTGTTAAAAATCTTTGTCAGACATTCTCACGCGTGATTCTACTTCGCGTGAGGTGTCGTTCAGTCGTCTGCGCCCACTGCGGCGGGTTCGTGGTCGATTCCGACCACGTTTCCGAGGTGTTCTCTCACCGATTAAGAGAAGAGCAACCGACCGACGTCTCCCAGACTGTCGAGCACGTGGTCGGGTTCGTACTCGCTGTTCGCCAGTGCTGCGTCGTCGGTGACGCCCGTTCGAACGACCGCGGTTCCCATGCCGGCGTCGAGGCCGAACGCGATGTCTGTGTCGAGTCTGTCGCCGACGACGAGAACGTCTTCTGGTGGGAGTCCGAGTCGGTCCAGGACGATTCCCTGTGCGACTGGTGACGGTTTCCCGAGAATCGCATCTGGGTCTCTGCCAGCGACACCGGCGACGGCGTGGATGACAGCGCCAGAACCGGGGATGTCACCGTCTGCGGTGGGG
>NZ_LOPV01000702.1 GCF_001469865.1 Haloferax profundi | reverse complement strand
CCGGGTCGGTCCCGTAGAACTGCGCACCGTTCCGGAGGGCGACGTAGGCGTCGCGCATGTCGTCGAAGTGGAAGTCTCGGTCGATGGCGACGACGACAACCTCCGGGTCGTCGGTGGGGCCGACGAGTTCGAGGCCTGCCTCACGGAGTTGGTCGCGGAGTCCAGATTCGCCGATACAGAACGTGCGTGCACCGGGATGCTCGTCGGCGAGGAAGACAGTGGTCGTCGTCCCGGACGTGACGATTTCGTCGGCGGACACCTCGATGCCAGCGCCGCGAAGTCGAGACTCGTACGCAGGCGGTGCTTTGGTCGGGTTGTTCGAGACGAAGAGACGGTCGAGTCCAGCGTCTTCGATAGCTGTGAGGCCGTCGAGAGCGCCCGGTATGGCTTCGTTCCCGCGAACGACTGTCCCATCCACGTCGAGGACGACACCTCGGTATTCCATCGCCCGAAGTAGGTACCCGCCGCTGTTGAACGTTCGCCCGGAGAACTATTATGTGGAATGATGACGTACCACAGTGTATGGGCGTCTCTTCGAAGCGGCTGGTCGGGTGGTTGCGTGGGCCGGCGACTGGAAATAGTGCGATGGGGGTTTACGGGTTAGTGACAGCGATGGTCGCGGTCTTCTTGACCTACTCCATGATTGCGACGCTGTCGGTCGTCGTGCCGTTGCTGTCGACGACGACGATACTCCTCACGACGATACTCCTCTGGGTCGTGACGTGGGCGATTCTCGACGTGCTCGCCAGTAAATTCGTCCACAAACCGTCGCAGCAACCTGATTCGTAAGTCTCCGTCCCAGACCCGGCCGGTTCGTCCCAGAACCAAAGAACGATATGCGCGAACCTCTACCCTTCTACCGTGACGAATACGCAGCTGACACTCGTCCAGATCGACAACTACGGGCCGTGGACGGTCACGCCTGACCCGCGACGGGAGATGGACCTCCAGACGCTCCAATCGCGGCTCTTCGCCGACTTGGCCCAGTTCGTCGGCTCTCGTGACGGGTATGTTTTCTTCACCCGCTTCGACAACATGGTCGCCGTCACGAACGGTCTCGACCGTGAAGACCACAAACTTCTGCAGGAATCTATCGCCAACCGATACCCCGTGACGCTCAGTCTCGGTATCGGTACCGACCGGAACCCTGCTGTCGCACTCGAACGGGCAACCGACCACGTCCAGCGTGCCGGGAGCGCACAGGACGGGGACCGCCGCGAAGTCCTCTCTGGCGACACACTCGCCGAGGCCGACCGGTCGTCCTCCGACGTGCAGATTGCGCACTTCGACGTGAACGACGCGACGGGGAAGTACACCGACCGACTCAACGAGTTCGACACGTTCATCCACATCGAACAGGGCTACGCCTCGCTCATGCGGTACCTCCGCGAAGAACACGGTGCGCTGTCGTTCTTCGTCGGCGGCGACAACATCATCGCGGTCACGCCCGACCTGACCACCGAACAGTACCGGGCCGCCATCGACCACGTCGAAGCGGAAGCAGACGTGGAACTCAAAGTCGGCGTCGGGACCGCGAGCAACGCCCACGAAGCAGGGTTCGCCGCGAAACACGCCCTCGAAGACTGCCGACACCTCGGAACGACCGTCGAGTTCGCAGACGCCTCAGTCGAACCTACAACCGACTGACCGATGAAGGGACGTGCGGTCTACTTCGTCGGTCCCGAACGCGTCGAAGTCCGTGACCGCGCTGTTCCCGACCCCGGCCCCGACGACGTCCGCGTCCGGACACTGACCTCGGCCGTGAGTTCTGGAACCGAACGACTCGTCTATCGCGGTGAAGCGCCGACAGACGTGCCGGCCGACGAGTCCATCGCCGCCCTCGACGGTGACCTCTCGTTCCCACTCCGATACGGCTACGCGGCCGTAGGTGAAGTCGAAGCGGTCGGCGACGACGTTGGCTCCGAATGGCTCGGTCGCCGCGTCTTCGCGTTCAACCCCCACGAGACACGATTTCTGGCGACACCCGGTGAACTGTATCTCGTCCCCGACGACGTGAGCGACACGCAAGCCGCGATGTTGCCGACGATGGAGACGGCACTCAACTTCGTGATGGATGGAAACCCACTCATCGGTGAGCACGTCGTCGTCTTCGGACAGGGTGTCGTCGGCCTCGTGACGACTGCACTCCTCGGTCAGTTCCCACTCGCGAGTCTCACCGTCGCCGACTGTGTCCCCGAGCGCCGTGAGTTGGCACTCGACCTCGGAGCGACGACCGCAGTCCACCCCGAGTCGCTCGACCCCCCAGCAGACGGTGCAGACCTCACGTTCGAACTCTCCGGGAACCCGGACGCTCTCGACGACGCTCTCGCAGTGACGCGATACGCCGGGCGGGTACTGGTCGGGTCGTGGTACGGGACGAAACCAGTGACGCTCGACCTCGGCGGGCGGTTCCATCGCTCTCGCATCAGCGTCGAGAGTAGCCAGGTGAGTACGATTGCGCCCGAACTCAGAGGTCGATGGGACGCCGACCGACGATTCTCACTCGCGTGGGAACACCTGAGTGACCTCCCACTCGACTCGCTCGTGACCCACCACGTTGCCATCGAGAACGCGCCACGCGCCTACCGTCTTCTCGAAGACGACCCGGACGAAGCCGTCCAAATCCTCTTTACCTACACGGACGATTGACAGGTCATGTACCGTGTCTCGGTCCGTCGGGACGTCATCGCCCAGCACTACCTGACGGTCCCTAACCCCGGACCCGAAGGAGAACTGCACTCCCACGCGTTCACCGTCGAAGTCGAACTCTCCGGTCCAGAGTTGAACCAGTACGGGTACCTCGTCGACATCGACGACGTGAAAGCCGCACTCGACGCGACGCTCTCGCGATACCGCGACGAGACCATGAACGAACTCGTCGAGTTCGCCGGACAGAACCCGAGTGTCGAGCGGTTCGCCCATCAGGTGTGCGAGCAGTTCGTCGAGGCTGCCACCCTCGAAAACCCAACGCACATCTCGGTTCGCATCTGGGAAGACGACGTCGCGAGCGCGACGTACGAAACGTCACTCTGACGTGGACGTTGGACTCGTCGTCTACGGCCCACTCGACGACCGCTCCGGTGGGTATCGCTACGACCTCGAACTCGTTCGTGGCCTTCGCGCCGCGGGCGACGAGGTGACGGTCGTCTCGCTCCCCGAACGGTCGTACCGCCAGCGTCTCCGAGACAACGTCTCGGCGCTCAGGCGACTTCGCGACGTCGACGTAGACGTCCTCCTCCAGGACGAACTGTGTCACCCTTCGCTCGCCGCGGTGAACTCCCGTCTCGACGACACGCCCGTGGTCTCTATCGTCCACCATCTCAACTCACGAGAGACACACCCACCGTGGCGACAGCACCTACAGCAGGCCATCGAGTCGCGCTACCTCCGGTCTGTCGATGCGTTCGTCTTCAACAGCGAGACGACGCGAGAGACTGTCGCTGCCGTGACCGACCCGAACCCGAACGTCGTCGCGTACCCCGCAGGCGACCGATTCGCTTCCGACGGCGTTCCGCTGGACGACGAGGAGATTCGTGCGCGCGCCGCCGACGGGCCACTCCGTGTCGTCACCGTCGGGAACCTCGAACCACGGAAGAACGTCGATGGGTTGCTCCGCGCACTCGCTCGAACCACCGGACAGTGGCGGTTGACCGTCGTCGGTGCGGCAGTCGACGATAGATACGAGCGCTCGCTTCACGCCCTCGCCGACGAACTGGGTGTCACTGATTGGGTGACGTTCACAGGCCGACTCTCGGACGCAGACCTCGCAGCGACACTTCGACAGTCACACCTCTTTGCCCTCCCCTCGCACTACGAAGGATTCGGCATCGCCGCCCTCGAAGCGATGGGGTTCGGACTGCCGGCACTCGTCTCTTCTGCTGGCGGCGGGAGCGAACTCGTCACACATCGCGAAGACGGGTTCGTCGTCGACCCGACAGACACCTCCCAGATTACCGACGCGATTGCCCCGTTGTTCCGAAACCGCTCTCGACTCGTCTCACACTCACTCGCCGCCCGTGACCGCTTCGCCGAACACGACACGTGGGACGAGACGTCCCAGACCGTCCGGTCGTTTCTGACAGAGTTCGTGGCCAACCGCGAGTGACGCGTCAGGGTGCTCTCAGTCGGTAGTCGTTCGGACCCACTCTTGGAGCGTGAATCGGTCGTAGGGAGTCTCCGATTCGAGTCGCCACTCGTCGTCGTCCCACTCGGGATAGAACGTGTCGCCCTCGTACTCGCCCGGGACTCTGCTCAACACCATCCGGTCGAGGTGCGGTTGAAAGAGGGTGTAGATTCCTTCCCCGCCGATGACGTAGGCCGTCTCGGCGTCGAGTGACTCGGCTATCTCGAGTGCGTCGTCGACGGACCGAGCGTGGTGGGCCGTCTCCACGTCGAACTCCTGTGTACTCCTGCTGAGGACGATTTGGGCACGTCCCGGCAAGTCGTCCAGCATCGACTCGAACGTCTTTCGGCCGAGAATCACCGGGTCGTCGGCGATTCGGCTACGATACTGTCTCTTGTCTTCGGGGATGCTGGGCC
>NZ_LOPV01000701.1 GCF_001469865.1 Haloferax profundi | reverse complement strand
ACCGATGACGTTGTTCTCGGCGAGAGCAGCGACGGAGACGAGTTCCATTACCGGACCGACGAGTCGTTGAGCAATGATGCTTCCGCCACAGGTCGGTTCGTCCGACGCGGGAGTGTGCGACGACGATTGGAAGGTGAGCGACGGTGCCCCTGTTCAATTCACGGCTAGGGTCCCGTCAGACCCGACGACGATATCGTACCCGGCGTATTCGAACACGACTGTCACGGACGACCGAGCGTCAGTCGAAGTCGCCGAGAGGAGGGTATCGAGTGCGTCTGGGTCGATTGCGTCGTACAGTTGTGGGTTCAAGTCGGTAGGGTCGACGCCTTCCCTGTCGGCAACTGCTCGGACGACTGCTGCGGAGACACCGTGTTGCGGGGGGACCTTGTGTTGCGACGTTGATTCTGGCATCGTCGGCTAGTTCAGTACCTGACCGGGTTAGCGTTCCTCTTACCTATGTAAGAGGCTTTTTCAGGGGGTGCAGTAGTCAGTGTGACGTCGAAGCGTCGAGGGAAAGTGGGTGATTACTCAGGGTAGTCGTCGACGACGTCTTCGGTGAGTGTCGCGAACGCTCGTCGGAGTCGTCCACTGAACGCCTGCCGGGAGACGCCTACCTCGGCGGCGAGTGTGTCGAGACTACTACCTCGTGGGTCGTCGAAGTAGCCTCGTTCGTACGCGAGTTGTACTGCTTCGTACTGCGGTTCGGTGAGGCGGTCCTCGCGACCATCTCCCTTCGGTCGATCCTCTGCGAGTCTGACCACCCGAATCGGGATGCCGTCCTCTCTGAGTTCCGTGATGAACGCAGAGAGCGGTGTTTTACTCCCGCCTCGGAACTCGAAGTGCCACTGCTCTGCCGTTCCGCTTCCAGATAACAACGCGAGTTCCGAGTCGCTTATCGAGACCATCGTATCGTTGAACTCGCGGTTCCACACGACGCGATAGAGCGTTCGCTCGTCGTGCGTACTGAGTACCGAAATCTCTCGGACAGCACCCTGTTCACGAGTCACGCGAACGACGTCCGCCGGAGATGCGCCCCGAACCCAGATGAACGGAACCACGGCATCTATCGTCGGAACGACCCGGTCCAGTTCGACCCGAACGTCGGGGAGGCTACTGAACGCCCTCCCGATTCGAAACCCGTCGGCGGGAATCGTAAGCTCGGCGTAGACCACCATACTTCGCGTTTCGACGCGAGGGTGCTTGTATCCGCGCCGACGAGTCGTATTCTGACAGTGTCACGGTATCGAACGACGACAGTGTTTTCGGTGAGAAATGTGGGGAAGACAGTTTTGGACCAGACTGTCTAACGAGGGGGCGTGCCTCTGACAGCAGCAATCAACTATTCGTCATCAGTCTATTTATGTATTATCCGAGACAGATTAGCACGCCACCACACTGTGTCGGGACGTGCCGACTCCTGTGACCCCTCGAAATATATACTCTCAACCCGAGACAACGTTCATGACCGAGCGTCGGGACCGATTTACCGGTGATGCAGGTATCCTGTATCACACTGCGGTCCGAACGCCGCTCTCGACGAAGCAGGCCGAGCGCGTGTTCTACGAGAACATGATGAACGTTGCTGACGCCCGAGAGCAACGGGCGGAGATGCTCGCGGACCCCGACGTTCCTTTACTGGCCGCCTACGAGGCGGAACTCGACCGTGTCGCGACGAGTTTCAAACGTCGACTCCGTCACATCGCCGGCGAGGAGTACGCAGAGGTTGCGATGGCGTACCACCGGGGCGAACGAGACGACAGAACCGGGAGGCTCACCGCGTACTACATGGAGGGCCTCTGGCGGATTCAAGAGCGAACGACCATCACCGATATGTTGTTCTTCCCGCTCATCCTCCGGTACCCCGATAGCTTCACCGTGAACGTCCGGTTCGCCAGTGGCTACAAGACGACTGAGTCAGTCGTCTACGAATCACCCGAACACTCCACCGAAGAACTGGACGACGAGCACGCCGAGACGTACTACAACGAGAGTCAGTATTCGCAACGCGAGGCCGCAGAATACGTCCACGAGACTGCGCAACTTATCCGCGAGGAGTTTCCCAACCCCGACGAGACTCCGTTCGAGGAACGAAAGTACGGTGGCATCGTCTCCGCGGGTGGCCGGCGAAAGTCTGCCTTCTCCTCGATGCTGACGTCTGTCGAACCGGACCCGAATCGGTTCGACGAACCGATTTCGGAGCCAATGTTGGTCGACGCGGGGCGCGAAGCGGACCGGACAGAACGGGAGTTGTTGCCAGCGTGCGAGGTTATCTTGTGAGCGAGGCCACGTGGTAGTATGACCGAAACGATTCAGGGCACAGTCCTGCACGTCGTCCCACCGGACGAACTGGACGACCAAGACCTGACGCCCGGTCTCCACGAGTTAGCCGAGTCGCGCTACGTAGTCGTCCTCCGACGCGGCGGACACCCTTCGTTCCTCGACCTCGTCTGGGCGTTCATCCGTCGCGACCCAATCGAGGCGGTGACCGTCGTGACTGACCAGCGTGTCCACGAGGACGACGAACTGACACTCACTGTCGAGGAGACGGATATGGCCGGCGTCTACGTCACGGCATCCGTTGGACGCGACACGCACTAGTTTCATCGAGGATGGCTGTATTGCCATCTCAATCGTGGCTGGCACGCAGGGCAGGTGAGTGAGTACCCACCACTCTCACTCGTACAGGTGGTCGATGGGTGGGAAACCGGTACTTTTGCTGGCGTTGTTTTCTTCAGTACGCTCAGTCTTCAGGATAACATTTCTTATCAGCGCCACCGACAGCACAGATATTTAGTGAGAGACCATGGCGAACGCCTCAGAATGTGACACGAACCGCGTGACATATACAGAGGACGAGTTTAGCAGACGGTTATTCTTTGTTTCGCCACAGACCAACTGAATTAGCCGATATATTCACTGGTTCAGTAAGTTTGCGGTCATCATCAACCCTCCTAAAATAGTCAGCCCCCACGATACCAGTCTGACTACTGCCTCAAGTTGCGTTTGTCTTAGTACCGATTCATGGGCAGCCATCACCGCCCCGCTAGGCATCGGCCCGGTAGTAGTTATGATTCCAATCACACCGAGAGTAACGAAAACCAAGCCTACTTTCCAGTTCACGCTACTCAAATCCATACCCTCCGTTCACGACAGACTATTGTAACCTTTTATCCAGTTCAGAGACTCTGTTTACTGGTCATTCAAAACCGACGAACCTACCACATCCGGTGACCGACTCGCGCTCTGTATTCAGCACGACCTCAATAAAGTATCACAGATTGGGGAGTTAGACACGCTGTTTCAGACTATTTCGCGGGATGTCGCATACAGCACCTGTCTCGGCCGTAGTAATCCTCTACGTGCAACAAGTGCTCCGCACTCTCCGGGTCGTCTACTCCGTCATTGACGAAGTGACGAGCCATCGCACGCTTGCTGTACGTCCCGAAGTTGCACTTCGAGCACCGCCACATCTCTCCCGTCTCGGGTTCGTATTGCAGTCTCGTCGAGGATTCGCTGCACCGGCAGTTTTAGTGCGACCATATCGACACCGCCGCCGTTCGGGGCGTGCTCCTCGCCGTCGCGGCCGATGATAGTCCTCGTAGAAGTGGGGCCGGAGGGATGTTGAACCTCGGTCGCTCACTGCGTTCGCTCCCTGGTTCAAATCCACCTCTGTTCATATTACACCCGCTCACGAGTGGCGAGCACACGAGGTGCTCGCCGTGTGGTTCGCGGTAGAAAGTATGGGGCCGGAGGGATGTTGAATCTCAGTCGCTCACTCTGTTCG
>NZ_LOPV01000700.1 GCF_001469865.1 Haloferax profundi | reverse complement strand
GAGCACACGCGACGCGGTGCTCGTCGGGTGTAGTTTGAGAGTAGAAGTGGGGCCGGAGGGATTTGAACCCCCGATCGACTGATATCTCCGGTGGGCACCTCGGAACTCCAGAGGGTCGTCAACACGACCGATGATCAGTCGGTCGCTCAGTATATCAGCTGGAGTGTCGTCCCGGGCGCCAAGCCTCTGGAGTCAGTCGCCATGCCGGGCTTGGCCACAGCCCCGATTCGCTCTATCTGCACTCTTTCGTATGGCGATTTTTCTTAAAGGGGTTTCGATTCTACTCGTCCCGGTCGTCGTCCGCCCAGTCGCACTCTTGGCACTTGTAGGCGGTCACGAACTCGGTGACGCTCGGCATGTAGCCGACCTGAATGACGTTCTCCCCACACTCCGGACAGTCGAAATCGGCGTCTTCGATTGCCTCGGCCTCCATCGGGCGTTCGCCTTCGACGAGTTCGGCGAGCGTCTCTGGAGTGACCATCCGACCTTGCACGACGCGGTTGCTCATACTCCGACGAATCGTCCCGAGGGACGTAAGCCCATCGTCAGCGACAGACCGAGTCAGGGCGTCGCCACAGACACCGTCCGCGTCCGCGGACCGTCGCACTCGACGAGGAGGACCGATTGCCACGTGCCGAGGTCCAACTCGCCACCGACGACCGGAATCGAGACGCCGTTTCCGACGAGGAGGGCGCGGAGATGTGAGTCGGCGTTTCCATCCAGTTCGTCGTGTTCCCACCCGTCGTCGGCGACGCTCGCTGCGAGCATCGACTCGATATCACTCAGTAGACGTGATTCGGCTTCGTTGACGCAGACTCCGGTCGTCGTGTGCCGTGAGAAGACAGTACAGATGCCGTCGTAGTCGGCAGGAAGTGCGTCGGCGACCTGGCTGGTGACGTCGAGGGCCTGAAGTCGTCGGTCGGTTCGGACGTCGAAGGTACGGTGCATGTGACGAGATTCGCCACAGAGACAGAAAAATTCGCCCGGGGCTCAGAGCCACGGGGCGCGAGAGTCTTCTTCACCGGGGTAGCCGTATCCCGGTTCGGAGGCGTCCTCTGCGGTGGATTCGTCCGAGAGGTCCTCGAAGGACCCGTCCGAGTCCACGTCGTCGTCTGCGTCGACCGTGGTGTTCGATTCCTCGACAGCATCGTCGTCGGTGATGTCGTCGCCACCGTCGGCGACTGCGCCTGCGGCCATCGTGGTGTCGGTCGCAGGACCGTCGGTGACGGTGATGTCGTCGAACTCGTCTCCGTCGTCACCGGATGCACCGGGGTCGAAGGCGAACAGCGCCGTGACGCCGAGGACGCCGAGTGCGACTGGGGCCTTCGTCGGCATCAGACCGAGCACGTCGAGTGCCAGCATGCCGAGCGCGACGGAACTCCCGAACCGGAACAGGTCGATATCGACCGACCCGCGCAGGCGGGGAGCAAACATGGCGACAGAGCCAGCGAACGCGACGCCGGTCCCTGCCGCCGCGCCAGCGCTGACGAGGCGCGTCATGTCTGGCCTGACGATGAGCTCGAAGCCCGCGGGGTTGAAACTCGCCACGAGACCGAGACCGACGATGACGCTCGGCGAGGGGAGGTACTCACCCACCTTCGAAGAGGCCGTCTTCGCGGCGATGGCCAGGATGACGAGGCCAGCGAAGCGGTGGAACACCTCGAAGTTGATTAGCGTCTCGATGGTCTCTGCGACGGCCGCTTCTGCGACGGCCACAGGGATGAGAAGCGCACCGAGCAACAGGATAGACGTGAGTTGCTCGCGGCGCGTCCCATCCATCTCGGCGAGGATGACCGCGACGGTGGCAGACCCACCGAAGATGAGCAGTCCGGTCTGGAGGATACCCGTGACGGACAGCTCTCCGGACGCAGTGGTCAACGCCCCCGCGATGATGAGCGCGGGGAAGATTCCGTCGACGAGCGGCAGACCCATGACCGTCGCGAGCAGGCGGGTGGCACCACCGACCTGCTGCTCGAGACGAAGGGCGACAGGGTGACGTGAGACACTCATTCGATGTTACTGGCCTTCACCATGGCCCAAGCGGCGATATGGACGCAATTCGGACGTCGACGTACGAGTGTGTCGCACAGTGAGTCCATTTCGTCCGATATTGAACTCCCGTTTAAATGTCTGCCACATCTGTGTAAAGAGAATGCCGGAGTCGGAGGTCGTTTGACCGGCAATACGCGATGCAGCGGGACACGTGGAGTCCATACACGATAAATTTAGGACAGGAGTATTAAACGTTGTGTGGGATACGACCGCATGGGACACGAATATCAGTGCCACTATTTTAAAAGCACCCTACGATTCGTAGATATCGGGGGCACTTCACCTACGATGTAATGATACACAATCGTGAATATGGTGATTATTCACGAGGGACCAGTGGCTCGTTAGCTAGTCCCGAGGTGGTGGTCGGAAGTTCGAGACAGCGGACAGTACGTATCCACTACTGTGTATACATCGTCGGATTCCTTTGCCACACATCGACACGCCCGTGCTATCTCGCAACCCTTTTGTCGTCCCCGAGACCACGCTTGATATGGCGAACGACGTTCCTGACCGAGAACCCTTCTCTGAGAAACTCCGGGTACCCGAATCGCTGACATTCGACGACGTGCTGCTCCGCCCGATGGAGAGCCGTGTCGAACCTGACGACGCCAACGTCTCCACGCGCGTCTCGAAGAATGTCGAACTCAACATTCCGATTCTCTCCGCGGCGATGGACACCGTCACCGAGAGTGGGATGGCTATCGGGATGGCCCGTGAGGGTGGTCTCGGCGTCCTCCACCGGAACATGGACGCCGACCAGATGGTCCACGAGATAGAACGCGTCAAGCGTGCCGACGAACTCGTCATCCGCCGCGAAGACGTGGTCACGGCCAAACCAGAACAGACCATCAGCGACGTAGACGAGATGATGGAGCGTGCTGGCGTCTCCGGTGCGCCCGTCGTCGACGACGACGACATCGTCCTCGGTATCATCTCCGGTACCGACATCCGCCCGTACCTCGAAGTCGGCGAGTCCGACGAAGTCCGCGAGGCCATGACGGACGAGGTCATCACGGCCACGCGCGACGTGAGCGCCCGCGAAGCGCTCGAACTGATGTACGACCACAAAATCGAGCGCGTCCCCATCGTCGACGACGAGAGCCGACTCGTCGGCCTCGTCACGATGCAGGGTATCCTCCAGCGACGTGAACACGAGAACGCCGCCCGCGACGAGGACGGCCGTCTCGTCTGTGGTGTCGCCGTGGGACCGTTCGACCGCGAACGCGCCCAGAAGGCCGACGAAGCCGGTGCCGACGTCATCTTCATCGACTGCGCTCACGCGCACAACTTGAACGTCATCGACACCGCTCGCGAAATCAAAGAGACCGTCGAGGCAGACGTCGTCGTCGGGAACGTCGGCACCCGCGAGGCCGCCGAGGAACTCGTCGACTTCGCCGATGGTATCAAGGTCGGTATCGGCCCCGGTTCCATCTGTACCACCCGCGTCGTCTCCGGTTCCGGGATGCCGCAGATTACCGCCGTCGCAGAAGTCGCAGACGTCGCCGCCCAGTACGATATCCCCGTCATCGCCGACGGTGGGATTCGGTACTCCGGTGACGCAATCAAGGCTATCGCCGCCGGTGCCGACGCCGTCATGCTTGGTTCTTACTTCGCCGGAACCGACGAAGCACCGGGCCGCGTCATCACGATGAACGGTAAGAAGTACAAGCAGTACCGCGGGATGGGCTCTGTCGGTGCCATGCGCTCCGGCGGTGCCGACCGCTACCTCAAAGAAGACGACGAAGACGAAGAGTACGTCCCCGAGGGTGTCGAGGCCGCGACGCCGTACAAGGGGTCGCTCGCGTCCGAACTTCACCAACTCGTCGGCGGTATGCAGTCCGGGATGGGCTACGTCGGCGCCGAGACGATTCCGGAGGTCAAAGAACGCGCCGAGTTCGTTCGAGTCTCCGCGGCGGGGCAGACCGAAGGGCACCCCCACGACGTGATGATTACCGACGAAGCGCCGAACTACAGCCCGAACGAGTAACACAGGACCGCGTTCGCTTTTCGACCGTCTGCACCGCTTCTCTTAGGCCGCCGACTCGATAGCGCGACCAGTCACCACTGTCTGGACTCCCTCGAAATCTTCGCCCACGACGACAATATAGGGATGATTAATAGGGATGTATGTCGTGCATCTACAAAGCGATGGATACCGCGGAGCTACGCACCGCCCTTCGGAACGCTGGGTTGTCACAATATCAGGCGGAGGCCTACGTCGCCCTCCTCCAGTTGGGCGCGGCGAGCGCAACTGAATTGGCCGACGCGTGTGCGGTCCCGACAGCACGGATTTACGACGTCCTTCGAGACCTCGAATCGAAGGGCTACATCGAGACATACGAACAGGACAGTCTCCACGCGCGAGCGTGCGACCCAAAGTCGGTGATGGAAGACTTACAGAGTCGTGCCGTCCAACTGGACGAAGCGGCGACAGAGATAGAGACCCGATGGCAGCAACCGGCCGTCGACCGGCACATGTTGAGTATCGTCAAACGGTTCGAGACGGTGTTCAACCGCGCCGAGGAACTGATTCGAGACGCGACGAGCGAGGTCCAACTCTCGGTCACACCTGAACAGTTCGCGGCGCTCAGACCAGCGCTGACAGAGGCGTACGAGAACGGCGCCTTGGTGAAAGTCTCACTCCACCCCGAACAGGGAGACAATTTGAACGATATCGACGAATCGGCCTTCCGGGGAGTGACGTCGGAAGTCCGTGTGCGGACGCTTCCGACGCCCTTCGTCGCAATCGTCGACCGGACGGGGGCGTGTTTCGCACCGCACACTGGGTCCGTCAACCAATACGGTGTCCTCGTCGACGACTACACACTCACGTACGTGTTCTACTGGTACTTCCAGACGGCACTCTGGGAAGTGTGGGACGTGGTCTACACCGCACAGACCCCCGACCCCCCAATCGTCTATTCAGACATCCGACACTTCGTCCAAGACGCCGAACCCCTCTTTCAGAACGGCAAGCGCATCGTCACTCACATCAACGGCTACGAGACAGACAATCGCGAACCGATAGACGTCGTTGGCGAACTGACAGACATCTACTACACTGCCGTCTCAGAACCGAAAGAGACACTGTCGTTCTCCGAACTCGCAGGCCAAGTCTGCCTGACCATCGACGCTGGCGACGAGACGTACACCGTCGGTGGATGGGGTGCAGTGTTAGAAGAAGTCGAAGCGAACCGCATCACCGTCGAGTCGATATCCTGAACACATCAGGATAGTTAGAATATCCATTCGCCGGAATGTATAACAACTCCCCGTTCTCATACTTATTACAAGACGCGTTCCGGGCACGCACTTGGCAAGGGGTATTTTGATATACCACCACACGACATTCTGTCTCGTGAGTGTTCCCGGAACACCACTACACTACCAATGAGTGCAGAACAGCCCATGGTGCTCATCGTCGAAGATGAGCCTGACCTCGCCGATCTGTACGCAACCTGGCTTAGGGACGACTATCGCGTTCGTGTCGCATATGGCGGACGCGAGGCGCTCGACGAACTCGACGACGAGGTTGACGTTGTTCTCCTCGACCGTCGGATGCCCGACCTCTCGGGCGACGAAGCGCTCACCGAGATTCGCAACCGCGGCTTCGACTGCCGCGTCGCGATGGTGACTGCTGTCGAACCGGACTTCGACATCATCGCGATGGGCTTCGACGATTACCTCGTCAAGCCCGTCTCTCGTGAGGCGCTGACCGAAACTGTCTCTAATCTCATCTTGCGAAACGCCTACGACGTCGGAATTCAAGACTTGTTCTCGCTCGCCTCGAAGAAGGCCCTCTTGGAGGCTGAGAAGGACGAAGCGACGCTCGAAGACAACGAAGAGTACCAAGCCCTCACGGAACGACTCGACGAACTCAGGGGCGAACTCGACAACACCCTCGGTCAACTCGACGAGAGCAAAGGGCTCTCTGCAGTCTACCGCGACATCGGCGACTCGGCACAGTCCGACGAATAACGGACACACGCCGGCGCTCCGGGAACGTATTTCTCTCTCTGTTTGCTAATTCGTGACGCATGGCGTCTGACTCTGTCTTGTTCGAATTTCTTACATTAGCATTTCTGTTAATTAAGTTAATTTCATATCAGACATACACGAAAAATTATAATTCGCGTCCGCTCTTCGGACTACTTGCACATGTCCGAAGAACCCAACACGATGATCTCGTACCTCCGCAACAACCCCCGCATGATGGGCGTCCTGTTCACGCTCACCCTGCTTCTCACCCAAGCAGGGAATGCGGCAGCAGCGAACACGTACGTCATCACCGGCCCCTGATCAGGAAATAAATTCGTCGTCCCAGTACACGTTGCCGTCGAAGACGACTGGAATATCTTCTAACGCGAGAAAGTCCCTGAGCTCTTCTTCTGTCAGATTGATACCCGAAAGGTCACCGGACGAGAGGTGGTACTGTGTCAGCCCGGGAAGAATCGGCATAATCAGCGAGCCAATTCCTGACCGCGAGGTATGGTAGGCGTGATACGACATCTCGAACAGATTTTGTCTCTGTCGTTCTACCTCGCAAAAGACTGCAACTCCGCTTTCGGTTTGAACGACGGAAATTCCACCGTCGCCGACGACGCCGTACTGATGCGCGATGTCGCTGTCTGTCCGAACGACGTCGAGCGATATTTGAAGTGGGAACCCTCGGTTGAGGAGTTGAGCGAGCGTGCGTCCGACGCCAACAGCGTGGCTGTTGATAACTTCACTGAAGGTGACGATACCACCGATGGCACCTGCTTCGACGAGTGCGAGTCCTTGGTCGTAGGACCGACACGCGTTGAGGAGAAACGCCGCAGTACCGACGTCCTCGACGGTTTCAGCATCCACTTTCCCGTCGCGACACTGGAAGCCATCGTCGTCGATGTGACCGATGTAGTGGAGGAAGTCGGTCGGTTCTGCGAGCACGTCGCGTAACTCCGAACGACTGAGGTTGTAGTGAGCATCGACCTCGAACGAAATCCCATCTCGTGAGCCGTACACGTCGTCGACGATGTCGGTTTCAGCGAGCATCTCCTGGTCGTTACAGATGACCGTAATCTCGATGTCACCCGTCGTGGGCTCGCGTTGAAGCCGATTTTGGTAGGCTGTCGTCGTCATCTTGCTGGCGCCGACTGGCGTTCCGTCGCTCACCCACGCTTGCTCGACAGAGTTCGACGAACTGGGTTGGACGTAGGTGTCTCCCGAAGAGACAGTCCCCGCACTCCGGACGATGTCGTCTCGCAGGAAGTCGTCGACTGCTGTTGCCTGTACTTCCGAGTGTGGAACTTCCGACCCGGACGGTGTTCGGACCACCGCAAGGTCGTTCGTCACGAACGGCAATAGCTCGATGTTGTCCGGTTGTGGTGCCACGTGCGTCGTCAACTTCCACTCGGGGACGAGGTCAGCAATGTGTTCGTACGGCGTCCCGAGGTACTGCTCTAACTGCTCACCAAGGGGTGCTTCGTACAGTGACTCGACATCTAAATTCAGTCGAGACTCGATGGCTTGACGCTCGTGAAGGTCGATGTCGTAAATCCCCTCTGTTCGGACGACACAATCGAGGAAAAACGTCTGCTTGAGAGTCCGAGCGACGCTTCCTTCGAACCCGTTCGGGCCGTCGAACTCGTGGACAAATCCGCTGTCTGTCACCAGTCTTGGTGTCTCACCGGGGACGACTTTTGCACCGAGGTAGTACGCCAACGGCGTCGCGACGAAGATGTGTTCGAGCGTCGGCGGAAGTTCGAGACGAACACCCGTGTCAGGTGCCTCGATTCCATCAGGAATCACGAGTTCGTCCCCACGCTCAAGCAACGGTGGGTGCCCACGAAGCGTCGGGTACGACCGTTCGACACTCGTCGTCTTGAGTGCCGAGCTAAGTGCCGACACAGCCTTCATCACGTCGAACGGATCGTCCGTCGTTGTAATCGTCGCTGCAGGGTTTTCGTGCGACGACCGAGCACCGACGAGCACGTCTTGCTTCTCGTCTAAGGAGATCCCCGTAGCCATCGGCGGTTTCTCGATTCGAAATGGCCCTTCGAGACGTAGATACGTCTTCACGGGACCGAACAGTTCCACACTGTACGTTCCGGGACCGAACTGCTCAGTCTCTTGGTGGTCTATTTTCGCGAGCATCGAACCGGACTCGTCACGAACACACACGACGAGGTTCACAGACAGGTCGACCCGGTCCGTGTCGATACTGACTGCGGCGTCGGCGGGCAGCGAAAACCGTGTTTCGTCTGCTGGTGTGGGAGAGATCGAAGACGGCGTCCGTAAGAGGAACTGGTGTCGTTCGACGTTGTCACGAACGACCAAGCCAGTCCCGTCTGAAGGGAGCGAAAAGCCGACCTCTAACGTCGAGGACTCGGGGGACTCCTCGCTCTGCCCGGACTGTTCCATTGTGTACTGATGACACGATTCGAGTTGAAAAGCGTGTTGGTCACCTGAAAGTCACGAATCGAGTGGGAACCAACCAGACGAGACGTCGATATCGAGGAGGTGCCACCGCTGCATCGCGTCGGTTTCGTGTACGTCGAGTTCGACGACGGCGTCGAACAACGGCGTGAGCATTCGGTTGAGTTCGTCGTCGCGGCCGCCGGGTGACCAGACGTGTAGCATCCCCTTGCGCGAGCGAACGTGGGTCGCCATCACGTGAAGGAATCTGAACACCGCCTCACGGTCGTACTTCGAGAGGAGTGCTGGCAAGCAATCGAACGCGACACGGAGTTCGGCGGGCGACAGCATGTTCGCGAAGCTGTCGAACTCCTGAATGTCGGTGGCGATTTCGGACCCGAGGCGGCCGACACCGCCGCTCACGTGCCGCTCGTACCGCTGTTGGAGTGGGTCTGGCGTGTACGCCGTACTCGCTGCACTTCGTTCGAGCGTCGAGTATCGGATTACACGGGTCCACTCCGTCGAGCGACGAATCGAGGGGTCGAGACGAGCGTCGAGAGAAGCGGATTCGTTCAGGACGACGAGGCGACGACGTGGTTCTGTGGGAGCACCGAGCATCTGCTTCGAGGCCCGCGAATAGAGTTCCGTCGGGACAGAGCCCACGACGAGGAGCGCGCTTCCGCGTCGCTTGAGGTCGTCCAATCCCAGTTGGAATGTGGACGCCTCCTCCGCTGGTGCGTCCATGTCACCTCTCGACACCATTCGTCTTGGACGACGAAACCATATTTAATAATACTTTGCGTGTTTGCACAGCAGAATGTGTTAGTGAGTGTCACGATTGTGCACTCCGGTTCGTCCCTCGCGTCCGGTACCGGCGAGACCGATGACCTAGAAACGAGTCAGTCGGCGGCGTGGACTGTCAACACTGGAACCGGCGCGGTCCGGACGACGCGTTCCGTCACACTCCCGAGGAGGACGCGTTCGACACCGCGTCGGCCGTGTGTCGCCATCACGATGACGTCTACGTCGTGCTCGTCTGCGTAGTCGATAATCGCCTCGTACGGCGTCCCTCGGAGTACGTCTCCGGTCGCCGAGATACCGCGTTCTTCTGCCCGTGCGACGAACTCGTCGACGACTCGCTGGCCCTCCTGTTCGAGTGTGTCGAGTATCGAACCCCCCATGACGCTCACACTGTCACGCGTGTCGTCTGCGACGAACAAGACGTGAACCGTCGACCCGTACTGTTCCGCGAGTCCGAAGACGTGCGGAATCGCCTGCTCTCCGGCAGGACTCCCGTCGACTGGAAGCAGAATCTCGTCGTACATACGATACGATTCGTGCCCAGAGTGTGTGAATGCTTCGCACGTTCGGGTGCCAAAATAGGTGATGAAGCGACCTGACTACCCGTTCACGTACGCTTCGATTCGGTCCATCGCTTCGCGAAGTTCGCGCATACTCGTCGCGTACGAGACGCGGAGGTGGCCCTCTCCGCCCTCCCCGAAGACGCTCCCCGGAACGAGTGCGACGTTCTGTTCTTCGAGGAGTCCCTCGGCGAAGGCTTCGTCGTCACCGTCCGGGGCCTCGGGGAAGACGTAGAACGCGCCTTTCGCCTCGAAACAGTCGATGCCCATCTCTTCGAACCGAGCGAGGACGAATCGACGGCGGCGGTCGTACTCACGGCGCATCTCGTCGACGGCGTCGTCACACGACCGCAACGCTTCGAGTGCCGCGTACTGCGCCGTCGTCGGGGCAGACAGCATCGCGTACTGGTGGACCTTGTTCATCGCGTCGATGGCCTCCGGCGGGCCCATCGCGTACCCGAGGCGAAGTCCAGTCATCGCGTACGCCTTCGAGAATCCGTTGAACACGACGGTCCGGTCGCGCATCCCGGGATGGGTCGCGATGGAGGCGTGGTCGTCTTCGTACCGGAGGTCTGCGTAAATCTCGTCGGAGAGGACGACCAGGTCGTGTTCCCGAACGAACGCCGCCACGTCGGCGAGTTCCTCGTCGGTCATCACCGCACCAGTCGGGTTGTTCGGGTAGCACAGGACGAGCACGTCCGCCTCGTCCGCACCCGCGGCTTCGAGGCCTTCCCGCGTGAGTTTGAACTCGTCTTCGGCGTACGTCGGCACCGGGAGTGGGTCGCCGCCGGCGAATATCGCACCCGGCGTGTACGAGATGTACGACGGTTGCGGGATAGCGACCACGTCACCGTCGTCGACGAACGCTCTGAACGCGAGGTCGACCGCTTCGCTGGCCCCCGTCGTGACGATAATCTCGTTTTCGGGGTCGTACTCCTGTCCGTAGCGGGTCACGCGCTCCGAAATCGCCTCACGGAGTTCGCGCATCCCACGGTTCGACGTGTAGGACGTCTTCCCGCGTTCGAGCGAGTCGATAGCGGCGGTTCGGGCGGCCCACGGCGCGGAGAAGTCGGGTTCACCGACACCGAGTGAGATGACGTCGTCTACCTCTTCGGCGAGTTCGAAGAATCTCCGGATACCGGACGGCGGAACCGTTTCGACGCGGTCTGAGATGTGGTCACCGAGCGTCATGGGGACACAGACAGACGGTCGTCGTCGTCACCGTCACCGAGTTCGATGCCCTCCTCTTTGTAGGAGTCCATCACGAAGTGCGTCACCGTCTTGGTGACCTCCGGAATCGGGGCGATGCGCTCGGAGATGAAGTTCGAGATGTCGTGCATCGAGTCGCCTTCGACTTCGATGAAGAAGTCGTAGTCACCGGAGACGAGTCGAAGCGTCGCGACTTCGGGGAACCGTGCGATACGGCGGGCAATCTGTTCGTACCCCGTCTCGCGGTCGAGTTCCACGTCGACTTCGACTTGCGCGCGGACGTGTTCGTCGTCCACGCGGTTCCAATCGACGACTGCCTGGTACCCGCGGACGACCCCGTCGTCTTCGAGCTCCTCGAGCGCTGCTGCCACTGCATCGGCGTCTGCGCCCAGTTGTCGGGCAATGTCGTCTACACTCTCTCGAGCGTCGTGACGCAGCAGGTCGAGCAGTGACTGCTTGTCCATGGGCAGTCCGTTGCAGGCATCAGTAAAATGGTTTGCCCAACCGGGATGAATTGTCGTGACAATCAATCGAGAGGCCAGACCGTGAGTCACCCTCGCCTGTCCTGCGGAAAACTATTCCAGTGCGGACCGAGACGTGGCCGATATGGATACCGAATTCGAGCCCTCCGACTTCGATTGGCTCACCCTCGACGCCGACGAAGACGTTCTCTGGGCAGACACGCCTCACCCCTACAGTCTCGTCCCCGTCCTCGTCGTCGGCATTCCCCTCTCACTGTTCGTCATCGGCATCCCGCTCGTCGTCGGTGCGTACCTCTCGTTCAAGAACACCAACTACGTCGTCACCTCCGACGCACTGTACAAGAAGACGGGCGTCCTCTCGCGGAACGTCCAGCGAATCGAGTTCGACAAAGTACAGGACACTTCGTACAGTCAGTCGTTCCTCGGCGCGCAGTTCGGGTTCGGGTCTGTGAACATCAGCACTGCCGGCGGGAGCGGTATCGAGATGAGTTTCCAGAACGTCTCGGAACCGCAGTCGCTCCAGACGCTCGTCAACGAGCGACTCAAACGCCGTGGTGGGCGCGACTCGGAGTCCGAGGGGAAAGCCGCCGTCCTCGACGACATTCTCGCAGAACTCCGGGCGATTCGGGAAGCGGTCGAGAGTGGCGACGGCGTGTCGGCGTCGGCGACGACCCCCGGAGACTCGCCCACTGACGACGCCTCTGAATCAGTCGAATCGAGCGACTTCGACTTCGACCAGTCGGTGACCGACGAGCGATGACTGTCGACGAGTGGATGGCCCGCGCCCCCGACGAAGTCGTCGTCTGGGAGGGTCGGCCACGGATTCAGACGATTCTCCCGTCGCTCGTCGTCGGGGTAGTCGTCGTCGCCGGTGCTATCGCCGGTGCGACGGTGACGAACGAACCCCTCGTGGGCCTCCTCGGTGTCTTCGGTGTGTTCCTACCGGTCTGGTCGTACGCCCGCGTCACCAACACACGGTTCGTCGTGACGGACCGCGCACTCTACCGAAAGACGGGCATCCTCTCACGGAACGTCCAACGCGTCTCGCTTGACCGAGTCCAAAACAGCACGTTCTCGCAAGGTATCACGGGGTCGCTGTTCGACTACGGCACGGTCTCCGTCGAAGCGGCCGGTGGCGGCGGAATCCAGTTCGAGAACGTGAACGACCCGCGAGCGGTCCGCACCGAAATCGACCGTCGACTGGGCGGTGACGAACTTCCGGGGACTGTCGACCAGTGGACTGCGGTCCTCGACGAGGTTCGAGCACTCCGGACCGCACTCCGATAAGCAGTCGTCGGGGGTCCGACGCTCGACTCGTACTGGTTACCCTTCGTCCTGACTCGGAATGCCGTGAGCGTCCTCGACGAGTTCACCGAACCGTTTGACGAACCGAGTCGCGGGCGCACCGTCGACGATATCGTGGTCGAACGTCACCGTGAGGTGGAGGAACTCACGGGTTTCGAGTTCTCCGTCGACGAAGCGGGGTTTCGTGCTGATACCGCCGACGGCTACCTGCACCGTGTAGTTCGTCGGCGTAATCGCCCATCCGCCGCCGCTCCCAAACATACCCACAGAGGTCACAGAGACGGTTCCTGCCATCTCCTTCCACCGTCTGGGGAACGACTGCGGGAGTCGCCACACGAGGCGTCGGACGAACCCGGGGAGACGAAGTCCCAGCGCACTCGCCCGAGAGAGTTCGGTCGGGTCAGCAGACGCCTGTGCAGTTCGGATTTCGTCGTGAACCGACCGCAACGACCGGCGGTTAGCGCCTCTGACGACGTGGGGAGCACCGATTTGTGACCCTCGGATTGTCGTCTCGACGAGGACGTTCACGTCCACGTCGTCGAAGACGTGCACGCGACCACGCCAATCGCGGTACGCGTTGATGTGCGGGTGGTCGTCGATGGCGCGGGCGAGGCAGACCACGACGAACGCGGTGAACGATAGTCGGTCACCTGTCTCTTCTTCGATAGTTCGAAGACGGTCTCTCGCGTCGGTCACGTCGAACTCGACGAGGCCGTGGACGTTGCTTCGCTTCCCTGCGACGCGCATATAATCGACCGTCCCCCGGCGACGGGGAGGAAGCGGTTCGATGCGCTCTCCTCGTGTCCTCATTACGGTTCGTACACCTGCGAGAAGCATACCTCTTGAGTCGAATCCGAACATCGCTGTCGGAGAGCGTCCGTCCTGTGTGTCAGGGACTCGGGAGGCGGATGGTCACGACGTTCCCGCGCGGTTCGTTCTCGTCGAACGTCAGCACCCCGTCGGAGTGCCGGACGATGAGCGTCACCAGCCACAACCCCATACCGCTCCCGTGGTACAGTGGTTCGATATCTTCGTCCCACGAGAGGACGTTTCGCTCCATCTCGGGAATCGGGTCGCTGTCGTCGGCGACGCGAATCGTCGTGGTGAGTCCCTCGGGGTCGATTTCGACGTCCACAGACGGCGCGTCCCGAGTCGAGTGAACGACCGCATTTTCGAGGAGTTCCCGAATCGCCCGTTGGATGGCCCGCGTCGAGACGACACGACACTGCGCAGGACAGTCGACAGAGATGTCTACGTCTGGGTGCTGTGATTCGACGCGCGACACGATGGTTTCGACGATTGGAACGACGTCGATGGCCTCGTTCGGCGGCGGCGACGAGAGGAACGACGTGATTCGTCGCCACTTGGACGCGGTTCGGAGCAGTTTCTCACTCGTCTCGACTATCTTCTCGGCGTCGGATGCGGGCCCAGCATCGTCTATCATCTCCGCGGACCCCTGAATGATGTTCAGGTCGTTCCGGAGGTTGTGCCGGAGGACTCGGTCGATGACCTTCATCTGCTGGAGTCTGTCCTCGCGGTCGGAGATGTCTCGAATGAGACCGACGAACCCGCCTTCGCCGTCGGGGGCGTTCCGGTCGAAGATGGTCACCTCTGCCGGGAACACCTGCCCGGATTTCTTCTGGCAGTGTATCGTGGTGGATACCGTGTCGTTGTGAGACTTGGTTTCGAGCGTCTCGCCGACTGCTTCGAACTCGTCTGTTTCGGCGTAGATGTAGCTCACAGACTCTCCTTCGATTTCGGCGACGTCGTAGCCGAAGAGCGTCGAAAAAGCCGAGTTCCCGTCGACGATTCGACGGTCGCTGTCGACGACCAATATCGCATCCTGAATGCTATCGAAGAGCGACGAGTACCGCTGCTTTTGCGCGCGAACCTCGCGTTCTCGCGCTTTCGCTTCGGTGATGTCCTTGACGACACCGACGCCGGTGAGTGCTCGCCCCGATTCGTCGAACTCGAGTTCTCCTTTCTCGCGAACCCACTTCGTCTCGCCGTCGACGACGATTCGGTGCTCGACGTCGTACGGCTCACCGTCAAGCGCCGCGTCCCACTCGTCTTGGACGTGCGACCGGTCTTCGGGGTGGACGCGTTCTAAGAACCGCTCGTAGGTCACCTCTACGTCTTCCGGGATGCCGAAGATGCGGTGACACTCGGCGGACCAATCGAGCGTCCCCTCCAAGAGATGTAACTCCCAACTGCCTACGTTTGCTATCTCTTGGGCTTGCGCGAGGTGCTTCTCTCGCTCACGAACGTCGTCCATGCGAAGTTGTCCCGTGTTGGTATCTACTGCCGAGAGAACGGTTATTGTAGTTACCGGAACAATAATCTGATTTGATAATTTTCGGCGAGCGTCGAACCGCCCGCCTGGCCCCACTCCGAGGCATGTGTACGGTCTGAAGACCGGCGTCGAGAACAGTTAGTCGTCTGCGGGACTCGTCGCTACCTCACCTGCTCCCGTCGCGTTGCCGGCGAATCCGACTCCGGCGAGGACGAAGGCGAACAAGACGAGTGGTGAGAGGTAGCCGAACAGGTAGTACGGGGCGTACGAGAGCGTCGCCACGCCGAGGACGCCAGACATGTACGCGCCGCCGGCGTGCCACGGGAGGAGCGCACCCGTCGGCGTCCCGGCAGACTCGATGGCCTGCGAGAGGTCCGAACTGTCGAGGCCGAACTCGTCGTAGGTGTTCCGGAGCGTCATACCCGGCACGACGATGCTCATGTACTGCTGGGCGGTGAGTGCGTTGGTCAGAATCGCGGAGACGCCGGTGGCGGCGACGAGCGACCCCGTACTCCGAACACCACGTTCGAGGCGGTGCGCGAGGACGGCGAGGACACCCGTCTGTTCGAGGAGGCCACCGAGCGTCAACGCTGAGACGACGATGGCGATGGTCCAGGCGGACCCGGAGACGCCCCCAGCGGCGAGGAGACTGTTGACGAGGTCAGACCCCGTCTCGGGGCTAGTTCCGCGCATGAAGACTTGCCACGCCGTGACGAACGTGGTGCCCTGAACGAGGAGACTCGTGAAGGCACCCGCGAACGCGCCGGCGAGGAGGACGTTGAGCGCCGGATAGCCAGCGGCGGCGAGACCGAAGGTAACTGCGAGTGGGAAGAACGCGAGGAGCGTGATGTTGTACGAGGACGCGAGTGCGGTCTGAATCTCGGTGATTTGACCGGCGGGAATCGCCCCGGAGAAGCCGAGGCTGAGGACGACGAACCCAACGACAGAGAGACCGAACGCGAGCAGCGTTCCGTCGCGCATCGCGCGGATGTGGTCGTAGAGGTCGGTGTTCGTCACGGCCGCGGCGAGGTTCGTCGTGTCCGAGAGGGGAGACTGCTTGTCACCCGCGTACGCCCCGGTGAGGATGGCACCGGCGGTCATCGGTTCCGGGACACCGAGTCCGGACCCGATGCCGATGAACGCGACACCGAGTGTCCCGACTGCCGTCCACGACGACCCGATGGCGAACGTGGTGACGCCGACGAGGATTGCCGTCGCCGGGAGGAAGATTTCCGGCGTGAGCAGGTCGAGACCGAAGTACATCAGCGTCGGAATCGTCCCGGCGGAGACCCAGGTGGCGACGACCCCGTAGATGATAAACAGGATGAGGAGCGCTTGCAGACCCATCGAGAGGCTTCGTTCGATGCCTTCGTAGAGGTCGGTCCAGGTGTAGCCCCAGACGTAGCGGCCGAGGAGGCCGACGAGTGCGATACTCCAGATGAGCGGGATGTGTGGGTCGAGTTTCAACACTGCGGACCCGATACCGAGGAATGCGACGAGACCCAGAACCGGAACCAGCGCCTGCAGGAACGTAGGGCGCGTCTCCGGGGAGAGGTCGTCGAACGACCGCGGCGTGTAACTGTCTGTTCTCATCGTACCTCGACAAATAACTTTGAGGCATAAAATTGTGTCGTGTTATGAATCAAGAGCATTGTTATGCAGTGACGTAGTTAGAGTTGACACGAAGATGCGTTGAAGTAATACTGCTCTGGCAGACTGTCCGCGATTGTGGACACGTCCGAATCCCGGAACGTGTCAACGAGGGAAAGTTCAATGCTCGTCGCGCGCGAGAAGTAACGATATGGTCCTCGACGAGTTCTTCTTGTTTCCCCTCGGACTCGTGGCGCTCCTCGGCGCGATTCCACTCATCGTCCTCTACTTCCTGCGACCGGAACCGACGCGCCGAACACTGCCCACGTTTCGGTTCCTCGCAGAGTCCGCGGGACGAACCGCCACGAACCCCCTCTTCGACCGGTTGCTCCGGAGTCTCCTCCTCCTCATCCAACTCCTCGCTATCGTCGCGTTGGTCGCGTCGCTCGCGACACCGTACGTTCTCGTTCCGGAGTCCGAGACAGTCTCCGAGACAGTCGTCGTCCTCGACACCAGTGCGAGTATGGGCGTGCAAGACGGTGGCGGGTCGCGATTCGACCGGGCACTCGGTGCTGCCCGTGACGAAGTGACTGGAACTACCTCAGTCGTCGCCGCAGGGTCGACTGCCGACGTGGTGGTCAGGCGTGGGAGCGGAACCGACGCACGCGCCGCCCTCGATGGCCTCGGTGTGACTGCCGCGCCGGGTGACCTCCGCACGGCGATTACGACGGCAGCGACGATTGCCGGCGAGGACTCGCGCATCGTCGTCCTCAGTGATTTCGCAGACGACTCGCCGTGGGAGGAGGCCGTCCGTGAGGCCCGTGCTCGTGGACTCGTCGTCGAACTCCGCCAGTTCGCCGCCGGCGGTGCGAACAACGTCGGCATCGTCGACCGGCGCTTCTCGGGGACGAACGTCACCGTGACGGTCAAGAACTACGGCGAGAGGACGGCCACACGGACGCTTTCGCTCGGTGGGGCCACAGAACGCATCGAACTGGACGCCGGTGGCGTTGCGACTGCGACGCTCCCAGTCCCACCGGGTGGTGGCCAGGTCCAACTCTCGCCGAGTGACGGATTCCCGACCGACGACACACTGTACGTCGCCGCACCGGAGGACGCGTCGATAGACGTACTCGTCCTCACGAACGACGAGAACCGATACCTCACGGCGGCGTTGTCGGTCATTCCTGAAGTGTCGCTGACGGTCGACAATCCCCCCACGAGCGTCTCGTCGTCGTACGACGTCGTCGTCTACAGCAACGTCGACCCCGAACGCCTGCTCAGGGGAAACGTCGACCTGGGGCGTGACGTACTCGCAGACGGCGGCGGCGTCGCGATACAGGCCCAAGAAGAGACGCCCAATTACGGTGACCTCCTCCTCGTCGCACCCGAGCGAATCGGGACGACACCGACGATTCGGTCTGTCGAGGAACACGACTTAACCCGTGATATCACGTTCCCGCCACCGACCGAGTACGTCGTCGGTGACCTCCGCGACGGAGAGTCACTGGTGACTGCGACCGATGGCACGTCACTGGTCGCCATCTCTGACCGCGGTGACGGTCGAATCGTCTACTACGGATTCATCGAAGAGCAGTCTGCGTTCAAGTTCAACTACCAGTACCCGGTGTTCTGGAAGCGGACCGTGTTCTACCTCGCCGGGCGTTCGACACTGACCGAACTCAACCGACCGACTGGTGGGTCACTCGGCGTCAGTCCGAACCAGACAGTCGAGACGCCCTCGGGACCTGCTCTCGGCCCGGAGATTCGACTCGACGACGCCGGGTTCTACCGCGTCGGCGGCGAACGGTTCGC
Organism: Haloferax profundi; assembly: GCF_001469865.1. Taxonomy (GTDB): domain Archaea; phylum Halobacteriota; class Halobacteria; order Halobacteriales; family Haloferacaceae; genus Haloferax; species Haloferax profundi. The sequence continues at coordinate 1,962 of NZ_LOPV01000700.1, read as the reverse complement.
GGCGTCACTGCTCAGCGAATCAGAGTCTGACGTGGCGGCACCGTCGCTGACGGGCGAAACCGCGCCAGACGACTTCCCGACACGAGTCGAAGAACGACTCGTCCCCGACGCCTTGACCGAGTGGGCCGTCTTCGTCGCACTCGGCATCACGTTCCTCGAACTCGTCTACCTGCGGCGGCGGGGTGACCTCTGATGGTGCTTCTCGCGTGGACGACCGAACTGGGAGACATAACGCTCGGATTGTCGAGGCCCGTGTTCCTCGTCGCCTTCCCAGTCGCCGTCGTCCTCATCTGGTACCTCATCTTCCGCGGCGCGAACGGCACCGCTGGCACGCGGTCACGACGCTTGCTGTTCGCCTCACGCCTGTTCGTCGCACTCTTGCTGGTCGTCGCCGCCGCAGGTCCGTACACGATTACGACCAGAGAGACAGACGGCGACCCGCGGGTGACGCTCCTCGTCGACGAGTCCGACAGTATGACCGTGTCGTCCAGCATCGCGGAGCAACTCGCAGAAGACATCGAAGACGAGGGGATTCCCGTGACCGTCTCGACTATCGCCCGCGGCGACGAATCCGCCCTCGGCGAGGCCCTGGCCGCGAACCTCCGACCGGAGGGGACAGTCGTCCTCGTCTCCGACGGGCGGGTGACGAGGGGGCGAAGTCTCGGGTCCGCCGCCTCCCTCGCGAGCGACCTGAACGCGACGGTGAGTGCGGTTCCCCCGACGACGAGCGACCCCGAACAGTACGTCTCGGTGAGTGGCCCGTCGAAGACGAGTGTCGGCGTCGACAACGCGTTCCTCGCGCAGGTCAGCGGCGTCTCCCCCGACGGTCCGTCGGACGTCGAACTCGTCGTCGAAATCGACGGGGAAGAAGTCGCCCGCGAGACGGTCCAGTCGTCGGGTGGCATCCAGTTCACCCGGACGTTCAATTCGACCGGTGTCCACCGCATCACCGCCCGAATCGACAGCGACGACCAGTTCGACCGAAACGACGTGTTCCGGAAGACGGTCCGCGTCGTCGAACCGCCGAAGGTGCTCTACGTCTCGCGGAGTGCCTACCCATTCCGGTCGTACCTCTCTGAGTTGTACGAAGTCGACACCGCAGACCAGGTTCCGTCGGACCTCTCGCGGTACCACGCCGTCGTCCTTCAGGACGTCCACCAAGACGACGTCGGAGACGTGGACACACTCCAGCGGTTCGTCATCGACGGCGGCGGACTCCTCGTCGTCGGTGGGCGAAACTCGTTCGAGAACGGCGAGTACGACGGGTCCAGTCTCGCGTCGATGCTCCCCGTCACGACCGGTGAAGGCGCGTCGCAGAGTACGAACCTCGTCTTCGCCATCGACGTGTCCGGGAGCGCCGAGTCCGGTATGCGCGTCCAGAAGAGCGTCGCGCTCAACGCACTCGACCAACTCGGCGACGAGAACCAGGTGGGTATCGTCGGGTTCAACTACCGCGCGTACGAGGTTTCGCCGCTTCGCCCGATTGGACCGAATCGAGAGTCGACGGCCGACCTGATTCGTCGCCTCGAATCCGGTGGTGCGACAGATATCGCCGTCGGACTCCGAGGGGCAGAACAGCAACTCGGGGAGCGCCGCGGGACGGTCATCCTCATTAGCGACGGTCAAGACCGGTTCGAAGACGCCGCAACCGTCGCCGACCAACTCGGCCGCGACGGCGTCCGCGTCATCGCTATCGGGACCGGACCGAATCCGAACGAGAAGACACTCCGTGAAATCGCCCGTGCCTCAGGCGGGAGTTACCTCCGTGCCGACGAGACGAACCGCCTGCGAATCCTCTTCGGCGGCGCTGACCGGCAGTACGCCGGCGACGGGTTGACCATCGTCGACCAGAACGACTTCGTCACCGCCGGCGTGGAGTTGACCGCGAACCCTGGCAACGTCAACGACGTGTCGATGCGCCGTGGGGCGAACTTCCTCGTCGCAGCAGACGATGGAACGCCC
>NZ_LOPV01000699.1 GCF_001469865.1 Haloferax profundi | reverse complement strand
TGGCGCTACGGCCTGGGTCGTGTGGCGACCATCACCTCCTACGGCGGCGATGGGTCGCTCGATGGCCTCCTCAGTCGCCCCGACTCGTTGTTGCTCACGAAGTCGACGAACTACGTCATCGGTGACCCCGAGCGAAAAGCCGGCGGCGTGACGGACGTGAGCGACACCCGCGTCGGGTCGCCCGTCACCGTCGTCTACCGCGGCGAGGCCCGCCCCGAAGCGACGGAGAATCTCTCCTTTTCGGCGGTCGGTCCCGGCGTCTACGAGGCGACTATCGTTCCGACAGAACAGGGCTATCAGGACGTGCTCGACAGCGCGTTCGCGGTCAACTACCCCGTCGAGTACGGTGGATTCGGCACGTCACCGGCCCTCGAAGCGGCAGTCGCCGACACTGGCGGCCGACTCTACGACGAGAACGATGCCGCCGAAATAGCCACGTCTGCGCGCGACAATGCATCAGGTGTGAAGCCCGTCCGCGACGACTGGGCGAGGTATCTCGTCCTCAGCGCCTTCCTCGTGTACCTCGGAGAGGTCCTCCTCCGGCGTCTTCAAGTGTATCGGGGTCGAACCCAAAGTGAAGGTGGTTTGATATGAGTTCCATCGGCCGGTCCCTGAATCTCGGCCTCGTTGCCCTCGTCGTCCTCCTCACCGCTGGAACCGTCGGTGCAACGATGTTCTACCAACATTCCGTCGACACGCTCGACCAGCAAAACGAGCAGTTGCGGGAGCAAAACGAAGCGTTGGAGACAGACCTCTCACAGACCAGACAGAACCTCTCGGCGGCCAACGACGAACTGTCCGACCTGAACGATAGCCTCGAACGGACGCGTGGCGACGTCTCACAGGTCTCGACGAACCTCGAAGACACCGAGGCGAGACTCGAGTCGACACAGACCGAACTCGAGTCGACTCGTGCGGTACTGACGCAGACCGAAGAAGAACTCAGTACCTCTCGGAACCGCATCGACGCTCTCGTCGCCGACTTGAACGACCGGAGAGCGATTCAAGAGCGACTGGAGACCGAACTCGACACGCTCGAACGGGTGAACGAAGACCTGGAATCGGCGAACGACAACCTCGAATCGCAAATCGACAACCTCGAAACTGACGTCGAACTCCTCGAAGCGGAAATCGACCGTCTGCAACGGCGTGTCGACAGCCTCGAATCGGACCTCCAATCCGCGTGTGCGGCCATCGAGGGCGACAAACCTCCTGCGTGTGATGGCGTCTGAATATCCCTCCTCCGACGACACGAACGCCCCACAGTCAGTGACTGCTGCCGACCACCGTGCCGAGATGCGCGCTGCTGTCGGCGACGTTCGACGCGAGGTCAAGAAGGCGGCACTCGTCCCGAGTATCGTCGATGCCGCAGCAGTGACGCTTCTCGCAAACGTCGTGTTGCGGGTCGTCGCGTTGCCGTTTTCGGACTCGCTCTCGCTCGCGCAACTCCCCGGCGTCGACACGACGGCGACAGTCCACGTGGCCGTCCCACTCGCACTCGTCCTCGGCCTCCTCGTCGCCGTCACCGAGTACACACTGCGGATGTGGGACCCACCGGTCGAACAGTTCGAGCAGGTCAACCCGTCTGTGGCCGAAGCGTTGCGGACTGCCCGCGATACGATTTCGTCCGACACCACCTCGGAGATGACGCTCGCACTCTACGACGACGTCATCACACGGCTGAAATCGACGTCGTCGGTGGAGTTGCTTCCGACGCGACGTGTCTTCTTGACGCTGGTGTTCGCACTCTTGCTCTCGGTTGCGAGCATTCAGGTCGCTATCGAGGACATCCAACTCGACGTGCCCGGTGGACAAGCAGGCGACGGTGGGAACGAACTCGACGCACAGGACCCATCGACCGAACTCCAAAACGGGAGTGCAATCCTCGGTGACCCCGAAGACGTGACCGCCGGGTCCGAAGAACTCAACGCGACGCTGTCCGGGGTGAGTGGTGGCAGTGATGACCCGAGTTCGTCCGCGGCGGCGTACGACTCGACTGGATTCAGCGGAGAGTCCGGCGTCGAGAGTCAACGCGCTGGCTACCTCGAAGACGACACCCTCGAAGAGGCCGAACTGATTCGCGACTACACCCTCAAGATACGAGACCAAGACGATGAGTGACGAACACAACTGGAACCCCACAGACGACGCCGAGACGAAACTCTCGGACGATATCGACCGAGCGAACACGACCCTCGAAGACCTGACCATCGAAGACCTCCAATCGAGCGTCGCGTCGGTCACAGACGAAGTCGGAAAACGAATCGTCGGACAGGAGGACGTCGTCGAACGACTCTTGGTCTGCGTCCTCTGCGACGGTAACGCGTTACTCGAATCCAATCCCGGCCTCGGGAAGACGACACTCGTGCGAACCCTCGCCGCAGCGACCGACCTGGAATTCTCGCGCGTCCAGAACACGCCCGACTTGATGCCATCAGACATCACCGGGACCGAAATCATCCGCGAGACACCAGAGGGTCGAGAGTTCGTCTTCGAACGCGGGCCAATCTTCGCCAACGTCGTCCTCGCCGACGAGATAAACCGAGCGACGCCGAAGACCCAGTCCGCACTCCTCGAAGCGATGCAAGAAAAACAGGTGACCGCCGCCGGCCACACCTACACGCTTCCCAAACCGTTTTTCGTCCTCGCGACACAGAACCCCATCGACCAGGGCGGGACGTACCCGCTTCCGGAGGCGCAGACCGATCGGTTCCTGATGAAAATCGTCGTGGACTATCCGTCATTCGACGACGAACGGTCTATCGTCAAGCAGTACGCCGAAGGCGCGGTCCTCCCGGATGTCGAACGCGTGCTTCCGCGGACGCACCTCCTCGCCGCTCAGGAACTCGTCCGAAAGGTACCCATCGCCGACGACATCCGCGACCGGACCATCGAGTTGGTCCGGCGGACCCGCGAAGACGAGGCAATCGAGTTCGGCGCCAGTCCCCGCGCGAGCATGGCACTCGTCCTCGCCGCGAAAGCACGGGCGTTCGTCAACGGCCGGACGTACGTCTCGTGGGAAGACGTCACCGAGATGGCGGCACCAGTCATTCGACACCGCATCATCCTCGACTTCCGCGCGGAACGCGAGGGCCTCACGCCAGACGACGTGGTCCACCGACTGTTGGAATGATAGACCCCGACTTTCTGGACGAACTCGACCGCTTCGACACGGCGCTGAAGCGTACGTCGAACGCACCGCTTCAGGGCGACCAGCAGTCGCCAGACGTGGGTGAGGGCCTCACCTTCAGCGACTACCGGCGGTACGTCGCGGGCGACGACCCGAGACTCATCGACTGGCGAGTCTTCGCCCGCACAGAAGAACTGTTCATCAAACGATTCGAGGCCGAGCGGAACCTGACCGTCCACGTCCTCCTCGACGCCACGGCGTCGATGGATTTCGGCGACGGTGACCGCAACAAGTTCGAGTACGGTGCGAAACTCGGTCTGGGCTTTTGCCACCTCACCGCCGAGGACCACAACGACTTCCAGTTCTCGCTCATCGACGAGGTTCCCGACCGAATCGACACCGACACTTCGACGCAGGGTGAGGTGCTTCGACTCGTCGACCACCTGAATCAGACGACACCGAGTGGTGACGGCGACATCGAGGCGGCCCTCGAAGCGTACGCCGACACGATTCACTCGCGCTCGCTCGTCCTCGTCATCAGCGACTTGCTATTCGACCCAGACGACATCGCCGACGGACTCGGCGCACTCGCCCGAAACGACGTGCTCGTCGCACAGGTACTGACGCCCGAAGAACTCGGCCCGGCGACGACTGGCGACGCAATCTTCGAAGACCCGGAGTCTGACGAGACGCGACGGACGTACTTCGGTGGGTCGGCGGCGAGACGCTACGGCGAGCGACTCCGTGACCACCTCGAGGCTGTCGACGAACGCTGTCGCATCCTGGGCGTCGAACACGAACTCGTCGATACGGGTGACGACTTCTTCGACACGTTCGCGACACTTTGGCTCGGCGCGCGACTCGGCGGCGAACGCCGTATCCAACGCTGACGCTCGGACGCACGTTGCACCGCGGTTGGTCTCGCCGCGGACGGCGCGCTTTTCACCACTGGAACTGACCAGTCTCCTGTGACGGATACGCAGGAACGTCGGGTCGTCGGCCTCGTCGCCGGGTCGCACGTCGTCAACCACGCCTACTTGGTCGCGCTGGCACCAGTCATCGGTGCCGTCGCAGCGGAGTTCGACGTGAGCATCGCGGCCGTCGGCCTCGCAATCGGCGTCCAGGGGGCCGTCGTGACGCTCTTACAACTCCCGTTCGGCTACCTCTCTGATACGAAGAGTCGCACACTCGTCCTCGCCATCTCGCTCGTCGTCGGGACACTGGGCATCGTCGCGACGGCCTTAGCCCCGAGTTATCGGTGGTTGTTGGTCTCGCAGGCACTCCTCGGCGTCGGTATCGCGGGCCACCACCCTGCGCACTATCCACTCCTCGCTACCGCCTCCTCGGAGACGAATCGCGGCCGAGCGTATTCCCTGCACGCACTCGGCGGGTCACTCGGGTTCGCCGTCCCGTACGCAATCGCGGCAGGAACCGACTTCGTCGGCCTCGACTGGCGCTGGGTCGTCGGCATCGTCGCGGTTCTCGGCGCGGGGTTCGCCCTCGTCGCACTGCCGGTTGCACGCGGGTTCGCACCGCGAATCGCCCGACCAGAAACGTCCGAACAGCCATCGTCTCGCCCGTCCCTCGCAGGTGTCCGCCGCGGCGCGCTTGCACTCGTCAAATCGTCCGGGCTGATGGGCCTCGCCCTGCTGTCGTTCCTCACCTCGGCGGCGGCGTGGTGTATCAGGACGTACTCGCCACAACTCCTCTCCGACGGGTATGGCCTCGCGCCTAGCACGGCGAACCTCCTCGTCTCCGGGATGCTCGTGACCGGTGCGGGAACGATTCTCCTCGGTGGCACACTCACCGACCGAATCGGCCCCGGAGACGTTGCGCTCGGTGGCTACGCGGCACTCGCCGCCCTCGCAGCACTCCTCGCCAGTGGGTCGCTCCCGCTCGCACTGCTCGTCTTGGTCCTCCCATTCAGTGGGACGATTAGCGTCTCCCGGCCGGCACGCTCGACGCTCGCCGACCGACTCTCCGAACGGAGTGACCTCGGCAAGAACTTCGCCGTCGTCACCATCGGCATCTCGCTCGGTGGTGCCATCGCCCCGCCCGCCTTCGGGGCACTCATCGACCTCGGAAGCGTCGAGGCGGCGTTCGGCGTCGTCGCCGTCCTCGGCGTCGTCTCACTCGGACTCACACAGTGGTTACTCGGGCACGTCGACGGGTCTGCCAGAGACCCAGAGGCCGCCGCGAGTGACTAACGCCGCGATCGGTCCGAATCCGCCGAGGATAGTCGCTGGGAAGAACACGGGGGGTGGTGCAGTCGAAGCGAACGCCCTCACTCGATTATTTTCTCTATGGACGTTCGTGACGGGAAGAATCCATTACTAAGCCATCTCTCTGTGTCTGTTCTAGTGGTGGTAGAGATGGCTACACTGACCGAGAAAGAACAACAGAACAGGGACACAGCACTTCGCGTCGCAGAAGAACTGTGGAACAAGGGGGACTACGACGTCGTCGACGAAGATTACGACCCTCTCGTCGAGATGCACACCTTCTCTGAACCGGACACAATCGTCGGGACGCAAGCGGTCAAAGACTTCGCGCAGAAGTATCACGAGGCGTTCTCGGACTTCCACGTCGAACTGTACGACTTGCAGGCCGTAGACGACCACGTCTACGCGCGGTACCACATGACTGGGACGCACGATGGGACACTCGAAACCCCGTCCGGAGACATCCCGCCGACCCATCGCAAGATGGACACCTGGGGACTCGTCGAATCCCGATTCGAGGGGGGCCTCTGTGTCGAAGAGTGGAACAGCACCGACCAGATGACGTTGATGCGGCAACTCGGCGTCGCTCCCGAGTGACCTCGGAGTTCGGTCGAACTATCGGGGGGCGACGATTTTTCTGTTCGTCTTCGTCATTCGTGACAGTAAGAATACAATATTATGCCGGTGTCTCGCGTCCGTACGACTGGTGGAGAAAGATGGCCGAATTAACCGACCAAGAACAGACGCACCGGGAGATGACACTCCGCGTCATCGACGAGATGTGGAACGGGAGAAACTACGACGTCGTCGACGAGGTGTACGACCCACTCTCCGAGTCACACGCCTTCTCTGAACCGGAGGGAATCGTGGGAGCACAGGCGGTGAAAGACTGGGCGAAGAAGTACCACGACGCGTTCTCAGACTTCCACACGGAACCACACGACGTGACGGCGAGAGACGACGTGGTGTACGGGCGGTACCACCTCACTGGCACCCACGACGGAACGCTCCGCAGCGCACGCGGAGATATCCCAGCGACGAACCAAACGATAGACACGTGGGGGCTCTTCGAACTTCGCTTCGAAGGCGGACTCGTCGTCGAAGAGTGGAACAGTACGGACATCATGACGATGATGCGGCAACTCGGCGTCGCTCCCGAGTGAACACGCTTCTTTTCGAAAAATAGTCGTGTCGCGCCGAGCCTCGTGACTCAGCCAGACCACTCGCCGCCCACGTCGTCGGCGACTGCATCACGCCACATGCCGAAGCCCTGTTGGCAGATAGGGCTCTCGTCGATGTGGTCGATGAAGCCAGCGCCTTCGCTCTCTAGTTCGGCGAGGCAAAACGGGCACCGAGTCGGGTCGTCCCACGTGTGTGCGATGACCGAGGGGGATACTTCCTGGGACATGTCTACCCATATGCGATAATACTTGATAAATCTATGTTCTTTTTGGGCTTTTGGAAACAGAGTATTATCTAATTAACGAATTTGTACCCAAGTATACACTCCCTAACGACCCGCTGTCTTCGAATCGTAACCCTATACCCGCTTCCCGTCCGGTAGTCGAACGGTGACCTCTCTGTGAACTACATTTCGTGGGCAGTCGTCGCACTCGGCGCGTACTCCCTCGTCGCCCCGTTGATGAAAGTGGCGACGACCGGACAGGGAAAGATTCCGAGCGACGTGGCGGCCCTCATCGCGAACGGCGTCCTCGTCGCGGCGACAATCGGCGTCATCGTCGTCTCCGGACAGAACGTCTCGGACTCGGTCGTGAGTTCGAAACTTCCGTACGTGCTCTTCGCCGGTGTCTGTCTGGCCGTCGGCATCCTCTCGTACTATCGGGCGTTGGCACTCGGCCCCGTCTCTATCGTCGCTCCTATCTTCGGGATGTTTCTGGCCCTCTCGTCGGTCGTCGGCATCGTCGCACTCGGAGAACCCGTCACGATTCGGAAAGCGACAGGTATCCTCTTCGCCGTCCTCGCCGTCGTCCTCGTCTCCGTCGAGTGAATGGGGTCCGTCTCGACGGGCCAACGGCTTTTGGTTCTCGCGGGCTAACCTCGGCGTATGGTACTGCTGGAATCCGACTCAGAACTCGAACACGGTGACGACGCGCCCGACTTCGAACTGCCGGGCACCGACGGTGAGACGTACTCGCTGGAGTCGTTCGCGGACTACGACGCCCTGCTCGTCGTGTTTACGTGTAACCACTGTCCCTACGCGAAGGCGAAGTTCGGCGAACTGAACCACCTCGCCGACGCCTACGATGACCTCGCCGTCGTCGGAATCAACCCGAACGACGCAGACGAGTACCCTGACGACTCGTTCGACCGGATGAAAGAACTCGTCGCCGACGAGACGATTCAGTACACCGCCTACCTCCGCGACGAGTCACAAGCAGTCGCCGCCGAGTACGGCGCGGTGTGTACGCCAGACCCGTTCCTCTTCGAGAACACTGGTGACGGGTTCGAACTCGTCTTCCACTCCCGCATCGACGACGCGATGAGTCCCGACGACGAAGTGACGGCCTACGAGATGCGCGAGGCAGTCGAAGCACTCCTCGCTGGCGACGACATCCCTGTCGACGAATATCCGTCGCAGGGTTGTTCCATCAAGTGGAAAGACGAGTGAGACTCGTCAGTTCGTGAGAATCCGTTACTCGTCACCGAGAAGCGCTTCGCGGGCGTTCTCGACTGCCGCCTCCTTCTTCGCCGGGTAGGCTTCGACCTTCGCGCGAAGCGTCAGACCGCCACCGCGACGGGCCTCGCCTTTGAACGCGGCCTGCTTGTCCAGTCGCAAGAAGAACTCGGTGTTCTCTGTGACTCGGTCGTCGAGTTCGTCCAACAACTCCTCGAAGTCGGGGAGTTCCCGAATCTTAGCGAGGATGTGGCGAATGTCGTCTGCTCGCTCGGCCCGTGCCGAGAAGACGACGATTCTGTCGCCGTGGTGGCCGGTACTCTCCATCCGGTCTATCTCGAAGTCGTCGGGGAGGAAGGTCCGAAGCGCCTCCTCGACCCGCTTTTCGTCTTCTGTCTCGTAACAGAACGCTCGGAGGTCGACGTAGTGAAACGGAACGCGTGGCATTGTAAGGGTCTTTTCGGAGGCGGCGGTGCGGTCGGCTTACTCCTCGTCTTCGTCGACTGCTTCGAGTTGGTCTTCTGGGATGCCGACTTCCTGACCCTCGTCGAAGCTAATCGTGTAGGTCGGTTCGCCGAACATGCTCTCGATGACCTGCGTGACCGTTCCGGTCTCGCCGTCGAATTCGCTGTGCTGGTCGTGCAGGACGACTTTGTCGTCTTTCTCGAAGCTCATAGAGACAGGTTCCGCCCCGCCGAATAAAAGGGCGATGGTTGGGCGCGAGTCCACGCTCACGCATAGACCTGCCCGCACCGTGCTCGCATGCCAGCACTGTGTCGAAGCCAATTTGAAGAGCCACACCCAACTCCGAGTATGCGGAGTCGTCTGCTCGCACACCGACCGCCAGACGGAAGTCGATGACCGTCGACGACCTGTGGTTCCTCGCCGACCAGGCACGACAACGGGCCGAACAGGCGTATCACCGGCTTCGGCGGAGCCACACCGATTTTCTCGAACCGGTCCACACGCGACGTGTCTCACGCGAGCGATTTCGAACGCTCGCGACGCGTGTCAAATCGACGGGGACCCCCTACGGCGCGCACACTGTCGTCCGCCGCGGTGACGACGAAGTCCTGTTAGTTCGCCACGAGGGCGTCGATATGTGGGTCCTCCCCGGTGGCGGCGTCGACGAAGGTGAGGGGTTCCGGGAAGCAGCACAACGAGAACTGGTCGAAGAAGCGGGAATCACCGCCGACTACGGCGGGTTGGCGATGGCGACCCGAGTCGATATTCGGTGCGGCGGCCACCAGACGTGGGGTATCATGCCCATCTATCGGGCGCGGGTCGACGACGAATCGGCCCCCTCGGCCGACGACCCAGACGGCGAAATCTCTGCGGCACGGTGGTTCTCCGTCGATAACGTGCCCGCCGATACCCGCGACAGAGCGGACCTTCGAGCGTGGTTCGACCACGTCGCCGACGACTGACCCTGTATTCGACCACGCTCTCAGTCCGTGGCGCCGTCGGTGACGTGTTGACCCCAAAAGCCCGGATACTTCTCGACGGTGAGGTCACCCAACACGAGCGTCTGGCACGCCAGTCTAAGCCCTTCGTCCGGGTCGTGCGGCGGGAATCGAAGTCGCAATCGCTCTTTCTTCGTCCGGTAGGTGACGGGGCCACGGACGCGGACGGCACAGGTCCCACAGGACCCGCCGCCGCGACAGTTGAACCACGACGAATTCCCGTTGTGGGGAGATTCACCGGCCGCTCGAAGCACGTCTCGGAGGACGTCTCCTCGTTCACACGAAATCTCGCGGCCACGAAATCGGACGGTCGGCACGTCTGTCGGGAGGAACTACGCCGATTAATCGGTATCGTTCTGCGTGCCACCGCCGACCCGGTCGGCCGTCCCCGGTGAGTCTAAGTACGACACATCCCTCCGTCAACATATGCGACAGACACGACGCGCGTATCTCGCCGCGACGGCGGGTGCGTTGACCCTCGGCACCGCAGGGTGTCTCGGCGGGTCTGGCGGTTCCGGTAGTGACGACGGTTCCGTCGCTGCTGTTGGTTGTGACGTCCCCGAACGAGAGACGGTCGACTCCCTCCCGGCCCCGCAGATGGGTCCCGACGACGCCGCCGTCGTCGTCGAGGGCTGGGAAGACTTCGCGTGCCCCCACTGTGCGACCTTCAGTCTCGAAGTCCTCCCCAAACTCGAATCGGAGTACGTCTCCGAAGGCATCGTCGCGTACCGCCACCACGACTTCCCGATTCCGGTCGACGAGTGGTGGTCGTGGGTCGGCGCCTCTGCCGCCCGTGCGGTTCAAGACGAAGCCGACGACGCGGCGTTCTTCGACTTCTCGCACACGCTCTACGAGAACCAGTCCACGTTCCGTGGGAGTGACGACGAAGAGGCACTCTCGACCCTCCAAGACGTCGCCGACGACGCCGGCCTCGACGGCTGTTCTATCGTCGCCGCCGCCGCACGCGAGCGGTACCGCCCCCTCGTCGAAGCAGAACGGAAAGACGCCGTCGAGGACCGCGGGTTCCAGGGCACGCCGACCGTCCTCGTGAACGGCGAACAGGTCGCTCCTCGATGGGAAGACCTCAAAACGGCTATCGAGAACGCTCGATAAGCCGGATTCGACGCGCACACCACCTCTCGCGCACGATTCGCGCACGACACCAGCGCTTCTTTAGGTCGAGGTTGTCTAGCCAGATGTATGAGAGCGATGCGAGCGTCTCCCGGGACACGCCGGAGTGGTGATAGATGAACCGGCGTGACGTACTCGGCGTCCTCGCGGGCGCAGGTCTCACTGGCCTCGCAGGGTGTCTCGGCGGAGGAACCGGCGGTGGGTCTTCCGAATCGACGACTGACGAGTCCGGGACTGAGTCGTCTACCACCGCGTCCGACACTGGGGACCTTCCACTCACCGTCGATACCATCGACGCACAGGGGTCGACTGCCGGTGAGATGCAGATTCCCGTCGACGGGACGCCGACGGTCCTCGACCTCTTTGCGACGTGGTGCGCCCCGTGTGTCGCGCAGATGGAATCGCTCCGGGCACTTCACACGGAGTTCGGCGACGACG
>NZ_LOPV01000698.1 GCF_001469865.1 Haloferax profundi | reverse complement strand
GCGTTCGTCTCCGTGACGAACGAGCGACTCGGCGGCGGCCTGACGATGGACGACATCCGCGACTGGTGGGCGGACAACGACGGTAACTGGACGGTCGGACACGACCCAGAGAGTCGATTGATGCGCGCCGTCCGAGCGAGTGGACTGCCGTATCTCGTCGTCTTCGACGGCGACGGCGAGGTGACGTGGACCCACCGCGGACTCGCCAGCGAGTCGAACCTCCGCGAGGCCATCGAGGACGCGCGTTGATGCTCGGCCTCGACCCCGCATTCGCTGGCACGCTTGCGTTCGCACTCAGTGCGGGCGTCGCCACGTTCTTCGCCCCGTGTGCGTACCCACTCCTTCCGGGGTACGTCGGGTACTACCTCTCGCGAGACGACGCTGACCTCGGCGGGGCAATCGCGCGCGGCGGTGTCGCATCGCTCGCCGCCCTCACCGCACTCGCCGCAATCGGCGTGATTCTCGCACTCGTCGGCGGGCGAATCGCGTCGCACATCGCACTGTTCGAACCAATCGTCGGCGCTGCACTCGTCGTCTTCGGCCTCCTCTTGTTCACCGGCCGAGCGCCGAGTCTGCACGTCGTCCTCCCCGAGTACCGGTCTTCAGTCGCCGGGTTCGGCATCTTCGGCGCTGTCTACGGCCTCGCCGCCGCGGGGTGTGTCGTCCCCATCTTCCTCGGTGTCGTGGCCCAGTCACTGGCCCTCCCGACTGCACAGGCCGTCATCTCACTCGCCGCGTACGCCACTGCGGCGGCGCTTCCGCTGGCAATCGTGACGGTGCTGGCCGCACTCGGGGGCGACCGAATCCGCTCGCTCTCGGGGTACGTCGGGTCTGTTCAGAAAGTCGCGGCCATCGTGATGGTCGCCGCCGGCGTCTGGCAGATTTGGCTGGCGCTGTCGTTCCTTGGGTACGTCTGAGAACCGACCGGGTCGCTTCTTCGACGTTATTCGTCCACTATCGGTACTTCCCCAGTCGGCGTCGGCAACGCCCGAATCCGTCGCGGTGGAACGAGGAAGTTCCCACGGTGCTTGGTGAAGAGGTACTCCAAGATGCCGTTGTTGACCCGCTGACGGATGGTCGGAATGTCGGTCAAGTCGGTTCCGTTCATCGCTTCGCGGACTGCTTCGAAGTCGGAGATGCCGCGCTGTAACGACGGGAAGTGCAGGCTTGCGATGCCGTCGTCGGCCGACTCGAAGTGTCGGCGGAGGAGTTTGACGTTGCCGTCCTCGTCGCGGTTGGCGCGAGCGGCTTTCTGCGCGTGGCCGACGTGGCCGAACTGCTCGGCGTCGTCGCGGATTCGGTCGAGCATCGCGTCGATGCCACTGTCGTCGCCGAGGTTCTCACCGACTCCGTCGACGAGTCCCTGTTCGGCGTGGCCCGGCGAGAACAACTTCATGATGCGGTGGTACTGGTCTTCTTCGTCGTACCAGTCGGCGAGTCGCTGGCGAACGTTCGCGACGTGCTTCGTCGTCCCTCCGGCGAACGGGCCGTCTTGGATGGTGACGTACTCCTCGGTGGCTTGGTTCTTGGCGAATCCGGCTTTGAAACCCATGAACAGCGGTGAGTGCTCAGGGACCGGATTCCCGTCGGGGATGCCGTTGAGGTCCGACTGGTGTTCTGCGGGCAACCCGGCACCGACGAATCCGGTCCGGCGGGCGTCGACCGAGAAGATACCGGAGAGGTCGGCATCGACGGTGACGCCGTTCGCCGTCTCGACTTCGCCCAAGAGTGCCTGTTCTGCTTCGAGAACGACGTCGGCGCGGTCCGACGCGAGGTGAACGAGTGCGTCCTGTCGGTCGAATTCGGGCGTCTCGAACGGCGAGAGCGCCCGTGGTTCTGGGAGGTCGATGTCTTCCGGCAGCGATTCGTCGAATCGGTCGAAGTACCGCGGGGAGTAGGCGATAGACCACAGCAGACCCTCGTGACTCCGTTCGTACGCCCGGTCGAGGACGCGGAAGGCGTTCTCGGCCGTCGAGCGGTCTGCTTCCGTGGGTGGCCCGTCGCGGGTCAAATCGAGGTAGAGAAGAACCTGATGACGCGGCACCTCGACGTTTCCGTACTCGTCGGTCTGGCAACCGTCGTTCCACGCGTGCTGACTGGCCGGAAGCGCGTCGAAGTCCTCGGTTCCCGCCGGCACGGGGTCGTCGGGTGCCCTGTCGAGGCAGGCCGAAAGCGCCGCTGCACCGCCTGCTGCGACGGCGGCTTTCAGGAACTCTCGGCGGGACGGAGACCCGTCGAACATACCTCGGCTAGGGACTTCTGCGGCAAGTCCGTTCTGGTGTGCGTGTCGAAAATTGGTTCAGTTCTCGAATCCGATTCGGCCGCCTGTGCGTTCGAAACACACACCAAACGGCATTTGAGGCTCTGGCCGATAGAGAAGGTAATGCAGCGACGAACCTATCTCCGCGCTGTCGGGACTGGCGCGGCAGTCGGACTCGCCGGGTGCCTCGGTGGCGGCGGGAACCCGAACGTCTCGCTCTCCAAGCCTGACCGTGAAAACGACGTTTCGAGCGAGGACCTGCCGTACCCCGCGTGGGGTCAGCAGGTCCCCGACGTGACGCTCACTGACCCCATCGGTGGCACCGAAGTCGCCGTCCGCGACATCGACACGCCGCACTTCCACACGTTCTTCTTTACGAACTGTATGACCGTCTGTCCGGTCCTCATCAGTGCGCTCCGTGAAGTACAGATTCACTCGGTCACTGAAGGGTACGCAGACGAGGTGTCGTTCTATCCCGTCACGTTCGACCCTGCCCGCGACGACGCGACGGCCTTCAGAAAAGAAGCAGACCAGATGAACGTCGACATGGACGTCGGCAACTGGCACTTCCTCCGCCCCGCCGACCAAGCAGAAGCGAAGTCCGTCGTCGAAGACCAGTTCGGCGTCTTCTTCCAGAAGGACGAACCGAACGAGGACGGCAACTACATGTTCACCCACCTCGGCCTCGTCATGCTCGTCAACGGTGACGGCTACGTCGAGCGAACCTACCGTGGGAACCAACCGGACGAACAGACGCTCATCGACGACCTGACTGCCCTTCGGGAGGCATGATGCGACGGCGTCAGTTCCTCGCCGCGACAGGGACTGCCGCGGCAGTCGGTCTCTCTGGATGCCTCGCAGAACTCGGGCGACTCTACACCTCGAACGAACCGCCCGTCGTCAGGAACCGGCCGAACGAGGCATACATCCCGACCCACGTCGAGGGGATGAAGATGGTCGGTACCGCCGACGCCGGCGACTACCGCGTCGGCCTCTTCTACAGTTATCCGCACCGGTTCTGGGTGATGGAGGAAGCAGACGGCGACTACGGAACGAGCAAGACGGCCGTCGAACCGGGTGACGACGTGCACCTCATGGCGTCGGTGTGGGACCCCGAGACGGGAACCATCGTCCCCGACACCGGGTTGTCTGTCGAACTCAGTCGTGACGGTGACCTCGTGAGCGAAGAGGTCATCTACGCCATGCTCTCACAACGGATGGGGTTCCACTACGGGGCGAACTTCGGCCTCGACGGCGACGGGACCTACGAGGTTCGCGTGAACGTCGGCGCTGCGTCGCTGAAGCGCTTCGGCGAGGTAGCCAGCCGCTTCGAATCGCCAGCCACCGCCACGCTCGACTTCGAGTTCAGCGCGCAAGACAGAGACGACATCCCGTACACGATGCTCGACGACGAGAAAGGCAACCCGGGCGCAGTCAAACCGATGGAGATGGACATGGTGCCACTCGGCCGCGCCCCCGAGTCACTTCCCGGTGACCGCATCGGGTCTGGGATGGCGAGTGACCTCCGACTGGTCGGGACGGCCATCTCGGCACCGAGGTTCGGCGAGGATACCTACCTCGCCATCTCGGCACAGACGCCGTACAACCGCCTCGTCGTCCCGCGAATGGGCCTCTCGGCAACTGTCTCCGGCGGCGGTCTGGTCCGATTCGACGACCGACTCGAACCCGGCCTCGACCCCGAACTCGGATTCCACTACGGGGCGACAGTCCCCAGTCTCACGGCGGACGACACGGTCGAGGTTCTGGTCGACACCCCGCCGCAGGTGGCCCGCCACGAAGGCTACGAGACGGCGTTCCTCGAATTCGACACCGTTCGCCTCACGTAGACAGCCCTATTTTGGCCGAGTCTCTACCTCTCGTATATGACTGCGACGCGCCGAGAACGAGTGACGCTCGCCCTCGCCGTCTGGGGGGTGCTCGTCTCGCAGGTGTTACTCTACCCCGGGGTAGCCGACCTCGTCTCCGCGCTCGGCGGCAGCGGCGATATCTCGGCGGGGATGCTGTTCCTCGTCGCCGAGTTCGCCGCGTTCGTCACCTTCGCCAGCGTCTGGGGTGCCGCCTCAGATTCACTCGGCCGGCGAACTCCGCTCATCGTGGTCGGCGCACTCGGTGGGGCGTCGAGTTACGTGCTGCTCGCGGTCCTCGCGTCGCTCGAAACGTCGTTTTCTGTCGCACTCGCCGTCCGTCTGTTCGGCGGCGCGATGACCATCGGTGCCTTCTCGCTGGCGATTACGATGCTCGCAGACCTCTCGGGCGGGAACGGCCGGAACATGGGTGCCGCCGGCATCGCCATCGGCCTCGGTGCCGCCCTCGGGTCCGTCGTCGGTGGTCGCCTCACGACGCTCGACCCACTCGCTCCCCTCTACGCTGCTGCCGCCGTCCTCGTCGGCGTCGCACTCCTCGTCGCAACCGTCCCCGATAGGTCCCCGGACACGGTCCGCGTCGGCATCGGGACTGTCCTGCGGAAGTTGGCCGCGAGGCCAGCCTTCGGCGTTCCGTACGCCTTCGGCTTCATCGACCGGATGACGGCCGGGTTCTTCGCACTCGTCGGCGTGTTCTACTTCCGCGAGACGTTCGGCGTCGACGCCGCCGTCGCGGGGGCCGTCCTCGCTCTCTTCTTCGTCCCGTTCGCTCTCCTCCAGTACCCCTTTGGGTCGCTCTCGGACCGCGTCGGCCGGTTCAGACCAGTCGTCCTCGGGTCGATGCTGTACGGCGTCGCCATCGTCGCCGTCGGCCTCGCGCCGACGTTCGAACTCGCCGCGGGTCTGATGGTCGTCGTCGGTGTCTTCGGCGCACTCGTCGCCCCGGCGACGATGGCACTCGTCACCGACCTCGCACCGGCAGGCGAACGCGGTGCAGCACTGGGCGGGTTCAACGTCTTCGGGAGTCTCGGCTTCCTCACGGGGTTCGTCGTGGGCGGCGTCGTCGCCGACGTGGTCGGCTACCTCCCGTCGTTCCTCGTCGTCGGGTTCGCAGAAGTCGCCATCGCCATCGTCGCCCTTCGGGCGGTCAAGCGACTCGACTCGCTCGGAGAGACGCAACGGTCGGTTACAGCCGATTGATGCTTCAGACTCGACGGGGCTCAGACGCCGCCGAGCGCCGCTTGAATCTCGGCGTTCACGACGCGCCACATCCCGCGGAGACAGACGATGACCGCGAGGCCGACCCCCGAGAGGATGAGCGCGAAGAAGAGGCCGACGAAGACGCCGCCACCGCGAGGGTTCGGGACGGACAGTGCGAACTGGCCGAGTTGAACTGTGAGTGCGACGATACCGGCGACGAGAAACGCGAGCATCAGTTCGAGTAGCCGCCAGAACGACTCGATTTCGAGGCCGCCGCGTCCGGTGACGAATCGAACGAACCGACGCGACCCGGCGAGCAACGACGTGACAGTGAGTGACACTGTTGCGACGGCGGCGGTCGGAAACCCAACGTCGGCGAGTGGAATCGAAGGAGCAAGCGGGGAGACGAGCGTCAGTCCCACGCCGCAGAGAACGAAGGCCGCGAGTAGCAACTCGGCACCGAGGAATCCCATCTCTGGGTCGTCACGGACCGTCTCGACGAGTCGCCTGTGCACGGTCGAATCTCTCGATAGGGAGTGAAGTGTTTTCCCCTTATTCGTGCCCGGAGACGCGGACCGGTTGGTAGAGTTCTTCGAGGTAGTCGATGTCGGACGACGAGAGTTTGATGTCGAGTGCCTCGACAGCGTCTTCGAGGTGTTCGATGGTCGTCGTGCCGACGATTGGCGCGTCGACCCACTCTTTGTGGAGGACCCACGACAGCGCGATTTGCGCCATCTTCACGCCTTTCTCCTCGGCGAGTTCCTCCACGCGTTCGTTCACCTCACGGCCGCCGCCTTCGAAGTAGGGGTGGCCCTTGGCGTGTTCGTCGGTTTCGCCGCGGGTCGTCGCGTCGAACTCCTCGTGGGGGCGCGTGAGGTACCCGCGGGCGAGCGGTGACCACGGGATGACGCCGACACCTTGCTTCTCACAGAACGGGAGCATCTCGCGTTCTTCTTCCCGATAGAGCAGGTTGTAGTGGTTCTGCATCGTGGCGAACCGGTCGAGGCCGAGCGAATCCGCCGTGTACTGTGCCTCGGCGAACTGGTGGGCCCACATCGACGACCCGCCGACGTACCGCGTCTTCCCGCGCCGAATCGCGTCGTCGAGAGCGCGCATCGTCGTCTCGATGGGCGTGTCGTAATCCCAGCGGTGAATCTGCAACAGGTCGAGCGTATCCATCCCGAGTCTGTCGAGCGAGTTGTCGAGTTCTTGCTCGATGGCCTTCCGCGAGAGGCCGCCCGAGTTCGGGTCGTCTTCGTCCATCTGGAAGTACACCTTCGAGGCGACGACCATCTCGTCGCGGCGGCCTTCGAGGGCCTTCCCGAGGACGCGCTCAGACTCCCCGTTGGAGTACATATTCGCGGTGTCGAAGAAGTTGATGCCGAGGTCGATTGCCCGTTCGACCAGTTCGAGCCCTGCTTCCTCGTCCAAGACCCACTCCCGCCAGTCCGGGGTTCCGAAACTCATACAACCGAGACAGATTCGCGAGACTTCCATGCCGGTGTCTCCGAGTGTCGTGTACTCCATGCCCACAGGCACACGGGGGAGGGGCAAAAAGATGGACGTCCTCTGTCACACTGTATCAGTATCTTGAGGTGAATATCTTCCTCACCGGGCGATTCCCTCTAATTGAGATGCTTTGCACCAGTTTATGGTCTGAAACGTTGTATCATCAACTTGAGGCAAAGCCTCGGTGATTCCGATGTTTAGTACGAACAAACTGGTCGCCCTGTTCCTCGTAGCCCTCGTGGTGGGGTCTCTCGCGGGCGTGGCGACTGCACAACAAGGACCGTCTGCCGGCGGCGCAGTGGTCATCGACGAAGGAGAAACCTACGTCGGTGACCTCGAAGCCACCGGCGGGACGGTCATCATCGCTGGGACAGTAGATGGCGACGTATCGACCGCAGCAGGCAACGTCGTCGTGACCGAAACCGGCGAAGTAACCGGGTCGCTCGAAGGTGTCGCAGGCAGCGTGACCATCGAGGGAACAGTCGACGGTGACGTGAACCTCGCCGCCGGTGCCATCTTCGTCCGCGACACTGCGACTATCGGCGGCACCATGGAAGCCGCAGGTGGCGACGTGCGACTCGACGGTGCCATCGCCGGCGACGTGAGAGTCGGTGCTGAGTCCGTCACCGTCGGTCCGAGCGCACAGATTGGCGGCTCGATGGAGTACGACGCCGCGACGGCGACTATCGACTCCGGTGCCGCCATCGCTGGCGGTGCGACGCAAGTCGACGACGTAGAACTCGTCGGGCCGCCTGTCTTCGGCGTGCCGGTCAGCCAGTTCGAAGGCCCCGTCATCCCGGCGTGGGTGTTCACTGGCTACTGGCTCCTCGCGAACTTCGTCCTCGGCGCGATTATTATCCTCGTCGCCCCGCAGTTCGCTCGCCGCGTGACGGGTCTCGGGACGAAGAAGGCCGTTCGGAGTGGCGGTGTTGGGCTCTTGCTCGTCGTCGCCGTCCCCATCGTCCTGCTCGTGTTACTCCTGACCATCATCGGTATCCCGCTGTCGTTCGCCGGCGGCGTTGGATTCCTCTTGGCGCTCTGGGTCGCGAGCATCTACGGCGCACTCGTCCTCGGGACGTGGCTCCTCTCGCTGGCGGACTACGACAACCGCTGGGTGGCGCTCTTCGCAGGGCTGTTCA
>NZ_LOPV01000697.1 GCF_001469865.1 Haloferax profundi | reverse complement strand
CGCGTTGCTCGACTTCGTCCCACTCGGCGGGGTCATCGACTTCGTCGTCCTCCTCGTGGGGCTCGGCGCGTTCGCGCTGGCACTCCGCGGCGAGTCCGGCGACGAAGGTGACGAGGGCGTCTCGTCACCCGACGAGGGACCGCAAGAAGGCTCTCCGATGGCCTGACGGCGGTCCGACGCACCCTCAAAATCACGGACGAACAATTATTATGGTCCTCTCTGTCTGTCGAGTCATGGCAGTCGATTACGAGTCCGAGTTGGAATCGTTCGAGTGGGACATCCCGGAAGACTACAACATTCCGGCAGTCATCGAGTCACACGCCGACTCGTTCGGTGACCGGGTGGCCCTGAAGTTCCGCGACGCGGAGGGGACACGCGAAGAGCGAACCTACGAAGACCTGCGACGAGACATGAATCGGTTCGCGAACGCCCTCGAATCGATGGGCGTCGGCAAAGGCGACCGCGTCATTCACCTTCTCCCGCGCGACCCCGACGTGTTCGCGATTCAACTCGGCGCGCTCAAACGAGGTGCGCTGCTCGTCCCGAGTTCGTCGATGCTCAAACCGAAGGACATCGAGTTCCGCGCGAACGACTGTGAGGCGACGACGGCCGTCGTCCACGAATCGCTCGTCGACATGGTGGACGACGTACGCGACGACACACCGCTGGAGAATTTCGTCTCGCTCGGAGGCGCACCCGACGGGTGGACCGACTTCGCAGAACTCGTCGCAGACGAGTCTGCCGAACACGATGGCCCCGACCTGAAGGCCGAAGACCCGATGTCCATCAACTACACGTCCGGGACGACTGGCCAACCGAAACCGGTCCGCCACCGCCACCGCTGGATGCGCTGCTTCGAACTCATCAACGCGCCGTACTGGTGGGGTGTCACGGCCGACGACGACCTCTCGGACAAACTCCTCTGGGCCACCACCGGAACTGGGTGGGCGAAGTGGTTCTGGAGTCCCGTCGGCGTCGGCCTCACGACGGGCGCGACGCAGTTCGTCTACCGTGGCGACTTCGAACCCGACACGTTCCTCGAACTCATGGAAGACGAAGGGGTCACGCACCTCTGTGCTGTCCCGACGCAGTACCGGATGTTCGCACAACGTGACCTCGCGTCGTACGACCTGCAGATAGAGGAAGTCCTCTCCGCCGGCGAACCCCTCAACCGCGAACCAATCGAGGCGTTCCGGGAAGCCTTCGACGTCATTCCACGCGATGGCTACGGCCAGACGGAGACGGTGGCGCTTCTCACTAACTACCCCGGCATCGACGTGAAACCCGGCAGCATGGGCAAGCCCACGCCGGGTCTCGGGACGACCATCATCGACGAAGACGAGAACGAAGTCGAGACCGGAGAAATCGGCGAAATCGCCATCCCTGTCGGCTGTCCGGGTATCTTCGACGGCTACTACGACAAACCCAACCTCGACGCGAAGACGTTCTCCGGCGACTACTACCGCACCGGCGACTTGGCCTCCCGTGACGAAGACGGGTACTTCTTCTTCGAAGGCCGTGCCGACGACATCATCATCTCGTCTGGCTACCGCATCGGCCCGTTCGAAGTCGAAGACGCCCTCGTCTCCCACGAGGCAGTCGCCGAAGCGGCAGCAGTCGCGAGTCCGCACGAAGAGCGTGGGAACATCGTCAAGGCGTTCGTCGTCCTCATCGACGACTACGAGGGGTCCGACGAACTCGTCACCGAACTCCAAGAGTTCATGAAAGAGCAGACGGCACCGTACAAGTACCCGCGTGAAATCGAGTTCGTCGACGAACTCCCGAAGACGTCTTCCGGAAAGATTCGGCGCATCGAACTCCGCTCTCAAGAAAAGTAACTCCCTTCGGGGGTTCCAGACGGTCCACCTTCTTTACGTGTCGCTCCGTGGTGACTCGCATGTACATCGCGGACCAGACGTGGCCGGAACTCGGAAATTACGTCGCAGCGGAGTCGTTGGCCGTCGTTCCCCTCGGGTCGACCGAACAACACGGACCGCACCTCCCACTCGCGACGGACCACCTCATCGCCGAGTCGTTGGCCCGCGCTGCCACGGACCGAACCGGCCACCTCTGTACGCCCACGGTGAACGTCGGCGTGAGCCCGCACCACCGACAGTTCCACGGGACGATGTGGGTCGACCCGCCGCAGTTCCGCGACTACGTGGAGTCGATGACGCGGAACCTCGCGTACCACGGCATCGACCGTGTCGTCTTCGTCAACGCCCACGGAGGCAACGTCCAGCATCTCCGCGAAGTCGGTCGGCGACTGCGCGACGACGGGACGATGTACGCCATCGAGTGGATGTGGGACGAGTCGATTCCGGACCTGGTGACGGACCTGTTCGACCACCCCGGGCCCCACGGCGGTCCGAAGGAGACGGCGATGATTATGCACATCGCCCGTGACCTCGTCAGAGAAGACCGATTGGACGACGCACGTGACGGCGGCGTCGTCGACCTCTCGTCTGACCACCTGCGTGAACACGGTGCGCGAACCTTCTACGACGCTATCGAGAACTCCGAGAACGGCGTCTTCGGCGACCAAACCGACGCGACGCCCGAGGCAGGTGCGGAGTTGTTCGAGGCGGCGACGGACCAGTTGGTCCACCTCATCGAGTGGTTGGACGCCCAACCGAGAGATGCACTCATGGCACCCGCACACGTGGACCCACAACCGGGAGAGCGGCGCTGAGGCTGGAACGCGGCCGGGCTGAACCCGAGAGGGCCGACACCCTCATTTCTATCCACCCGAACCGACACGTATGACCGTCTGGGTCCTCGGCGACCAACTCAACCTGGAGGCCGCGCCGCTCCAGCACGACGACCACGTGCTCATGATAGAGGCACACGGGTTCGGTGAGCGGATGGCCTACCACCCGCAGAAACTGGCGCTCGTCTTCGCCGCGATGCGCCACTTCCGCGACGAACTCCGTGCCCGCGGATTCGACGTGACCTACCTGACCGCAGAGACGTTCGCTGAGGGCCTCGACCAGTTCTACGACGCGGCACCGGGGACGGACCTCGTCACTATGAACCAGCCGAGTCACGGCGCTGGAGAGCGGTTACGTGAACTCGTCGAGTCCCGCGGTGGGTCACTCACCCTCGTCGAGAACGACCTGTTTCTGACGACACCTGCCGAGTTCGACGCCTGGGCGGGCGACTCGGACACCTACCGACAGGAACACTGGTACCGGCACGTTCGCCGGAAGACTGGTATCCTGATGGACGGCGACGAACCCGCCGGCGGTGAGTGGAACTACGACGACCAGAACCGGGAGACGCCACCAGACGACTGGACACCGCCGGAAGCGCCGCGGTTCACACCAGACGAGACGACACAGGAGGTCATCGAGTTCGTCCGCGAACGCTACCTCGACGCGTGGGGGTCGGTAGACGACTTCGTCTGGCCGGTGACGCGCGACGACGCACGACAGGCACTCGACCACTTCGTCGAGACGCGACTCACCGAGTTCGGCCCGTATCAGGACGCGATGGTCGACGGCGAGTGGGCGCTCAGTCACTCACTCCTCTCGGCCGCCATCAACCTCGGGTTGCTCACCCCCCACGAAGTCGTCGATGCCGTCGAAGACGCCTACTGGGACGGTGACGCACCGCTCAACAGCGTCGAAGGGTTCGTCCGACAGGTGGTCGGATGGCGCGAGTTCATGCGGCACGTCTACCGACGGTCCATGCCCGAGTTGGCCGAGGCGAATCAACTCGACCAGACCGAGTCGCTGCCGGCGGCCTACTGGACCGGCGAGACGGACATGCGGTGTCTGTCGGAGGCCGTCGGCCACGTCTACGACCACGGCTACGCCCACCACATCGAACGCCTGATGGTTCTCTCGAACTTCGCGCTGGTCTACGGTGTCGACCCGCAGGAAGTCAATCGGTGGTTCCACATCGGATTCGTCGACGCGTACCACTGGGTGACGACGCCGAACGTCGTCGGCATGGGGTCGTTCGCCACCGACGTGCTCTCGTCGAAACCGTACGCGTCGTCGGGCAACTACGTGAACAAGATGTCCGACTACTGCTCGTCGTGTCCCTACGCGGTGTCGAAGACGACGGGTGAGAACGCCTGTCCGTTCAACGCGCTCTACTGGGACTTCTTGAAAGAAAACGAGGAACTGCTGCGCGGAACGGGCCGAATGGGTCTCATGTACTCTCACGTCGATAGAAAGGACGACGAGGAGTGGGACGCGATTCGGTCGCGTGCGGCCGAAATCAGGCGGATGGGCGAGGAAGGAACACTCTGAGGGTCGGTTGCGACGACTGCCGAGAGCAGTCGCTCGCCGTGTGAAAATGGAAAATTCTGTTCTCGAACGTGTCTCTCCGGCCGGGACGCCGCAACTTAGAGTCGCGTTACGTTGACCGCACGCGGGCCCTTGTCGGCCTGCTCGATGTCGAACTCCACTTCTTGGCCCTCTTCGAGGTCTGGGCCACCGATGTCCTCCATGTGGAAGAACACGTCGTCGTCGTGGTCTTCTGTCTCGATGAAGCCGTAGCCGCCGGAGGACTTGAAGAATGCAACCTTACCTTTCGCCATTGCGTGTCGAATGTCGACAGAGAAGCTCATAAGGGTTCCGCCAATTGACACCAATGCACGTGGTCGCCGTAGTCCGATACTGCGTTAGTCGCGGCGTTCGCGCCCCAGCGTGTGGAACTCTTCGTTCGGACGCATGTCGGCGAACATCGCCATCCGGTTGCTCAGGTTGAAGAAGGCAGTGACGGCGCCGATGTCCCAGACTTCCTCTTCGGAGAAGCCGACGTCACGGAGTCGCTGGAGGTCGTCGTCGCCGACTTCGACCGGGCGTTCGGTGAGTTTGACGGCTACGTCCAGCATCGTCTTGTGCTTCTCTGAGATATCCGCCGACCGGTAGTTGGCGACGAGTTGGTCCGCCAGAAGTGGGTCTTTGGCGTAGATTCGGAGGAGTGCGCCGTGGGCGACGTTACAGTAGTAACAGTGGTTGACGCCGGAGACGGCGACGATGATCATCTCGACTTCGTGGCGTTCGAGGTCGGTGTCGTCGACGAGGGCGTCGTGGTAGTCGAAGAAGGCCCGCCAGTGAGACGGTTTGTAGGCGAATCCGGCGAAGACGTTCGGAGTGAAGCCCGCGCGTTCGGTCTCGTCTTCGATTCGCTCGCGGAGGTCGTCTGGGAGTTCGTCGAGGTCCGGAACCGGGAATCGGGTCATCGCGTCGTCGTCCATGTCTCGGTGGTCTCCCGGACGGACCTTAACGATTCCTCAGATTCGAGAACCGATACACCTGGGTCGGGCGTCGGTCCCAGTCAGACGACGAGCGAAAGGTACGCCGCCGCAGCGACCGCGAACACACCCAGACCGAACAGACCGTAGTTGGCGACGGTGTTGTCTGCGGTCCACAGAGAGAGGGTGAACTTCCGCGAGGAGAGCGGCCACAGTGGCCGGATTCCCATAGGCGTGAGGAGGTCACCGAGGAGGTGCGCGAGGACGGTGAGCGTGCCGACGGCGAACCCGAACGCGCCGAGCGTCGTCGCCACGGACTCGGTCTGTCCCGTGTTGGTGGCGAGCACGTACGCGGCGGCACCGCCCACACCGCCGACGAGGACGGCGAACAAGAACGTGTGCGTGGGCCCACGGTGGGAGATTCCCGGCACGCGCACGTCGAGGTCCGGAAGCATCGCGAGCCAACACATCACCCCACCGGCGACGAGTGCGAGTTCGGGATAGCCCGTCTGTACCAGCGCGAACCCGAGCGGCGCGAAGACGACGAGGGAGACACCCCAGTGACCGAATCGGTACATCTGCTTCGTTCTGGTCGCGGTATCGTACATAACCTTTCGGCCCGCGGTGAGTCAGCCTTCGAAGAGTGTCAGTAACTCAGAGCAATGGTTAACCCCGACGGCCGCGACGTGCGTCCCATGAGCCAGCACATCTCTGAACTCCTCTCGGGTCTCTCTGCGGTGGAGGCCACACTCCTCGTGTTGCTCATCTCTCTCGGGGGCGCGTTCGTGATGGAGGCAGTCGTCATCCGTCTCTTGTTGCAGTACACGAAGCGCACGGAGACTGGCCTCGACAACATCGTCGTCCAGGAACTCCGATGGCCACTCGTCGTCACCATCTCGCTGGCCGGTGTCTACTTGTTCGCCCAAGCACCGGCGGTGGCGACGGCGCTCGTCGTCGACGAGGCAGTGCTCGACAGGTTCTTCGGTCTCCCGTCTATCTCCGTCGGCGTCGTCGTCTGGGCGTGGGCGCTCAACCGCCTCGTCAACCGCATCGTCGAGTCGGTCAAAGACAAAGGGAGTCGCTTCGACTTCGCGCCGGTCTTTTCGAACATCTGGACTATCGTCGTCTCGGCGGGGACCATCGCAGCGCTGTTGTACCTCTGGGGCATCGAAATCACCCCGTTGTTCGCCGGTGCAGGCATCGCTGGCATCGCCGTCGGGTTCGCCGCGAAAGACACCGTCGCCAACTTCTTCGGCGGCATCGCGCTCTACTTCGACGACACGTACAAGATAGGCGACTACGTCGTCCTCGACTCCGGCGAGGCGGGGACGGTGGTCAAAGTCGGCATCCGCTCGACGACGCTCCTCACCCGGGACGAACTCCTCGTCACCGTCCCGAACTCCGTCCTCAACGCGGCGAAGATTATCAACGAGTCGGCACCGAATCGCCGCCGCCGGATGAAAGTCCCCATCGGCGTCGCCTACGGCACGGATATCGACCACTTCGAAGAGATTCTCGTCGACATCGCCATCGAGGAACCACTCGTGCTCGATTCGCCGCGGCCACGCGCGCGACTCCGTCGGTTCGGCCCCGACGCACTGGAGTACGAACTCGTCTGCTGGGTCAACAGTCCACTCAAGCGCGGGAAGGCCACGCACAACGTCAATCGCGCCATCTACAACCGATTGAACGCCGCGGACATCGGCATCCCGTTCCCACAACGGGACGTGCACGTGCACACCGTCGATGCTGCCGACTCGCCTCGTCAGTCGGTCGTCTCGGAGATGTCCAACGGCGGCCGAACCCGGTCACGGATGGACGACACGTTCGACGAGAGTGACGCCGAAGACGACTCCTACGACGACCTCGTCGACGACGTGTAACCGCCGGGAAGGTTAACCGCGGAGCGTCCTATCCTCGGGTATGCTCCAACTCGGACCGCTGGACTCACTCATCCAGACGTTCGGGCCGTTCATCATCCCGGTCGTGCTGTTCGCGCTCGGACTCGTCGGGTATCTCTTTCTTCTCGTACTCGGACGAACCGGACGGGGCGGCGACTGACCGGACTCCGCCCCGACCGGCACCGAGCAGAATACCAGCACATTGGCACCGGGAGAAACAGAAGACGCCGGTGCCGCGTGTCTCGATTACTCTTCGACGACGATAGCCGCCGGCAAGGCAGTCGTTCGTCAGTCGGCCGTCGCCGTCTCGTCGCCGCGGAGACGGTCGAACGCCGACTCGAACTCGCCGTCTTCCTCGACGGTGTCTTCCCACTCTTCGAGGCCGCGTTCGACGCGAGTCCCCTGGATGGTGTTGTCGAAGAAGAACGCGAACAGACCGCCGACGGCCATCCCCGTCGACCCGATGACGAAGATGGTGTCTGCGATGAGTTGCGTGCCGAGGACGGGGCCGACGAGTGCGACCTGACTCATTCCCTGCCTGAACGCCTCCGCACTGCCGACGTTACCCATGTACGCCGGGATTGCGAGGCCGGCGAACATGGCGACGCCGATGATGAAGATGTTGCGCGAGGAGTCGAGGTCGACGTACTTCAGGTTCGAGAGGCCGACGGCGACGATTTGACCGAACATGGCGATGTAGAGGCCGCCGACGATGGGGCCGGGAATCGTCGCGATGAGTTGGCCGAAGTAGCCGACGAAGCCCATGACGAGCATCAGTGCGGCACCGACCTGCACGACGTAGCGCGACGCGACGCCCGTGAGACCGATGGCACCGATGTTCTCGGAGTACGAGGTGGACCCGCTTCCGCCCATGGTGGCCGAGAAGATGTTCATCAGGCCTTCCATGCCGATACCGTGGTTGATACGGCGCTTCGAGGGCGCACCGACGCCCGAGAGACGGGCGACGGCGTGGTAGTCACCGAAGGACTCGACCATCGAAGCGGCGACGCCGGCGAGCATCCCGATGATGAACGACGAGGTGAACTGCGGGATACCGAACGCGACGCTGCCGACGATGGGCAGTGCGACTTCCATCGTGCCCGGACCGCCCGCGAAGCCCCACTGGAAGGGGTAGATTGGCATGAACGCCGGGGCGGTGAGGACAGACTGGAAGTCCACGAATCCGGGTGCGCCCGCGGCGATGACGCCCGTGACGGACAGGATGGCCGCCACGATGTACGAGACGATGACGCCGAGGAGCACCGGGAAGAGCTTGAACGCGGCGTGGGTGGTGTTGAGGTACTGCGAGAACAGGACGATGAGTGCGAGCGTCAAGCCGAGGAGCCACCAGTTGTTGGTGGCCGACGTAACCTGTGGGACGCTGAACAGCGACAGACCGATGAGCGCAATCGTGGGCGCGATGACGACGGGTGAGATGAACTTCCGGAGGCGTCCGAGCAGTCCGAAGTACCCGACCAGCACCTCGACGGCAGCGGCCACGATGATGGCACCTTGCAGTTGCAAGAGCGCCGTCTGCCAGGCGGCCCCTGACGGGTTAGTCGCGTTCACGACGCCGATGACGGCGATTGCCGGTGCGAGCATCGAGAAGGGTGCACCCTGCACGATGGGGTAGCGGTTCCCGAACGTCGTCTGCATCAGCGTGGCGATGCCGGAGACGACGAAGAACGTCCCGACGAACCGCGGAATCACGTCGCCGGGCATACCGAGGACTCCGGCGAGAATGAGGGGAACAGCGATGTTTGCGCCCACCATCGTGAGGTAGTGTTGGGCGCCGAGAAGGAGAGCGGTTGGAAGGGGTGGTTTGTCGTCGATACCGTACTGCACGAACGAAGAGGATGATGAGTCGTCCGTCACGACCATCCCCCCGTATGCGGCGGTTCTCTCCCGAGCATGGTTGTT
The DNA here is from genome assembly GCF_001469865.1 of Haloferax profundi. GTDB lineage: Archaea > Halobacteriota > Halobacteria > Halobacteriales > Haloferacaceae > Haloferax > Haloferax profundi. The sequence goes on along the minus strand of NZ_LOPV01000697.1, from coordinate 3,464 downwards.
CCAGCATTCTACTGAGACTATATATGTCCTACTTTTTCGCGCGAAGGCGGGGTAACGACTTTATTTCATCGGTTTGACGCGAGGCTGTGTCCGGCCGTCGCTCGTCGGCTATTCGTTCGCAAAAAGTGCGGGGCCAATCGCTGCCGGTCGAGTGATTACTCGATGGCGTGGACCGGGGAAATCCAGACGACGAGTTCGCCATCACGTTTGATGACGCCCTCGATGGAGTCGTCTTTCTCTAACGGTGGTTCTTCGACGTCGTTCATCGAGACGCGGACGACCTGATACACTTCGTCGACCAGCCAGCCTGTCGCTGCTTCGTCTTCGAACTTGTTAGGGTCGAAGATGACGATGCGTTTGGACTCGCCTTCGGCGTCGATACTGAGGAGTTCTTTCGGGTTGATGATAGACGTCGTCCGTCCGCGAAGGTCCATCACGCCCTCGACGTACTCGGGGGCGTTCGGGACGCCCGTGAGTTGTCCTTTGTCGACGATTTCGCTCACGTACTCGATGTCGACGCAGTACGTCTCTGGACCCAGTTGGAACTCGAGGACTTGCACCTCTTCTGCGGAGTCCTCTTCGACGTCGTCCTCTGCCATGTCGGTAGTGATTGCATCCTGTCGCATGGTGATTCTCGGCGGGCACACCGCCGCCTGTCTGCCTCACAGTGGACAGATTCGCTGCATAAAGGTACGTACCCGATTATCAGCCGTGATTCTCCTCGGCGAGCGTTTATATATCCGATTTCCGAACCTCGGAGATAGATGAGCGGTCAACGAAACGGCACTCCGACGACTTCTAAACGCCATCGACAGGAGGCACTCCCGACGCCTCTTTCGTCGCCTCGGCACGGCCTCCTCGGGTGGGGACGATGAGTACGTCCGCCGCCGGCGGGCCGACGCGTGCTGTCGTCGTCGACGACTCGCGGTTCATGCGGACGCTGATTCGAACACTCCTCGAAGACGCGGACGTGGAAGTCGTCGCCGACGCAAGCAACGGGAAAGAGGCGATTTCGGTGGTCGATGAACATCGACCCGACGTGGTGACGATGGACATCGAGATGCCCGAGATGAACGGCCTCGACGCAGTCGAAGGCATCATGGACGAGTGTCCGACACCCGTCCTCATGCTCTCGGCTCACGCCGAAGAGGACGCAGACGTCACCTTCGAAGCACTCGACAGAGGGGCAGTGGACTTCGTCACCAAACCCGGTGGGGAAGTGACCTCCGAGATGCCTCGCGTGAAACGCGAACTCGTCGAGAAGATTCAGTCGGCGGCGGCAGTGGACCTCAGTGCGACACAGCGACGGACACGACCACCGAAAGCCGAGTCGGAACCACAGACCACTCCCGAGTCGTCCGCTTCGGCGACCACGTCGACGGCGCTCCCACAGGAGGGTTCGACACTCGTCGTCGGCGCATCGACGGGCGGTCCGAACGTCGTCGAACGCGTCCTCGCGGGGCTTCCTGCCGACGCGGGACTTCGCGTCCTCGTCGTACAGCACATGCCGAAGGGCTTCACCAAGCGCTTCGCCGCCCGTCTCGACGGGCGCTGTGACTACGACGTCCGAGAGGCCGAAGACGGTGAACGAATCGGCCCCGGACAGATTCGCGTCGCCCCCGGTGGGTCACACCTCCTCGTCACGGCTGACCGCGCTGGCCGACTCAAACTCGAACTCTCCGACGACGACCCACTCCACGGCGTCAAGCCAGCCATCGACCTCACGATGGCGTCCGCCGCCGAAGTCGTCGACGCACCCCTCGCCGGGGTGCTGTTGACCGGAATGGGACGCGACGGCGTCGAAGGGATGACCCGAATCAGTCGCGCAGGCGGGCACACGGTCGCACAGGACGAAGAGACGTCAGCAATCTTCGGGATGCCGAAGCGAGCCATCGAAGCCGGGTGCGTGGACGTTATCGCACCCGACGGGCGCATCACCGAAGAAACACTTCGCGGAATCACTACCTGACCATGGACGAAGAACTCTACCAGGCATTCATCACCGAGAGCGAAGAGAGCATCACGCAGTTGAACAACTCCCTGTTGTCGTTAGAGTCCAATCCGGAGGACACAGACGCCATCGACGACATCTTCCGACAGGCACACACGCTGAAGGGGAACTTCGGTGCGATGGGGTTCGACAACGCCGCGACGGTGGCCCACGCCGTCGAGGACCTCCTCGACGAGATTCGGCACGACCGTCTCGACGTGACGCCCGAACGGATGGACCTCGTCTTCGACGGGATGGACCTCATCGTCGACATCCTCCACGACATCGAAGCGAACGGTGAATCCACCATCGACCCGACGGACACGGTCGAAGAGATTCGTGCCGCCGCCGAGACCGGTGGTGACGCGGGAAACTCGAATCCGGCGGCACCTGACGAGGACGACCGCGAAGACGTCGACTTCGTCTCACTCGCCGCCGAGTGCGTCGACACCGATGCCATCGACGCGGCGACGCTCGCACACGCCCACGTCGACCTGGACGTTGGCCAGATGAAGAGCGTCGACGCGGGTATCTTCCTCAGCAACATCCCCGACGTGGTCGACGTCGTCGGGTACGCCCCGTCACGAGACGCCATCGAAGCTGGGGAGTTCGACGATGGATTCGACCTGTTCGTCGCGAACCTCGCGCCCAAAGCAGTCGAATCGAGACTCGGCGACCTCTGGAAGGTCGACTCGGTCGAGACGACCGACGTCTCGGACGTCCTCGACGGTGTGATGTCGGCTGGAACGTCGCAGGAAGCGCCGGATAGTTCCGACGCCGAGGCAGCACCTTCCGAGAGCGACGACGACGTGGACGTAGAACCAGAAGCGGACGTCGACGAACCCGCAGAGGCGACGCCTGCCGACACTGACGGTATCGACGACGGCCCAGCAACCGACGATGGCCACCCGACCAGCGACGAGATGGTGGACGACGGCGGTGACGGCGACGGAAGTGACACCGACGCTGGTGACACTGATGCCAGCGACGACGCCGACAGCGACGACGCCGACAGCGAAGACACCAGCAACGACACCGACGAGTCGAACGACGAAGACGATGACTCGGAAGACGAAGGAGACGCGTCGGACGACGAAGACGACGACTCGGAAGAAGCCCGGTCTATCTCCGCGGTCAAGTCCGTCCGCGTCGACGTCGACCAACTCGACGAACTCCACGAACTCGTCGAGCAACTCGTCACGAGTCGCATCAAACTCCGCAACGCTATCGACGAAGAACAGAACACGGCGCTCGACACGCTCGACGAACTCGACAAAATCTCGTCGAACCTCCAGAACACCGTCATGGACATGCGGCTTATCCCGCTCAAGAAGGTGTTCGACAAGTTCCCGCGACTGGTTCGTGACCTCGCGCGCGAACAGGACAAACGCGTCTCGTTCAAGGTCGAAGGCGCAGACATCGAACTCGACCGGACCATCCTCGACGAGATTTCCGACCCGTTGATGCACGTCCT
>NZ_LOPV01000696.1 GCF_001469865.1 Haloferax profundi | reverse complement strand
ACGGTATCGAAGAACCGGACGTGCGCGAGGCGAACGGCAAGCCACGGACGGGGACCATCAGACTCTCGGCCCAGCGGCAACACGACACGGTCATCGTGACCGTCGAAGACGACGGGAGCGGTATCGACGCAGACGCCGTCCGCGACAAAGTCGTCGCCGAGGGTGTCGAGACGCGCGAAGAGATGAACGCGATGCCCGACTCGGAAGTGTACGACTACATCTTCCACCCCGGTCTCTCGACCAACGACGAGATTACCGACGTCTCGGGTCGCGGTGTCGGGATGGACGTGGTGAAGACCACCGTCGAGTCACTCGACGGGTCCGTCTCCGTCGAGAGCGAACCCGGACAGGGAAGTACGGTCAACATCCGTCTGCCGGTCTCCGTCGCGATTATCAAAGTCCTCTTCGTGCAAGTCGACGACCGAGAGTTCGGCGTCCCTATCAAGTACATCGACGAGATAAGCCGCCGCGACCGGGTTCAAACGGTCAACGGCGCAGAGGTCATCGTCCACGAAGATACCATCTTCCCGTTGATTCGCCTCCGGGACGCGCTGGAAATCGACACGCCCGAACTCGACCACGGGATGGTCGTCCGCATCCGACCCGACGACAGACAGGTCGCGCTTCACTGTGACGGCGTGACGAAACAAGAGGAAGTCGTCGTGACGCCACTGCAAGGCCCACTCTCGGGTGTCGGTGGCCTCTCCGGAACCGCGGTCATCGGTGACGGGAACGTCATCCCGATTCTCGACGTGTCGACGCTCGAGCTCCCCGACGACGGGAAGCAAGCGATGCGCGAGTTCGACCCAAGTGAACTCCCCGAAACGGCCGAGGAGGCAGCAGACTGATGCCGTCGTCGAACACCGACGACCCGGCATTCGGCCGACTCCTCGAGTACGTCGAAGACTCACTCCAGTTCCAGACGAGTTCGTACAACGACGCGTACCTCGACCGGCGTGTCTCTGCACGGATGCGGCGACGACGTGTCGACGACTACGAGACGTATCAGGAGATGCTCCAAGAGGACGAAGAAGAACAGCAAGCGCTCCTCGACGCCCTCTCTGTCAACGTGACGAGTTTCTTCCGGAACCCGGACGTGTGGGAAGCACTGCGCGAGGTACTCCGAGACCTGAGTTCGAAAGGGAGCAGACGCGACCCAATCAAGGTGTGGAGTGCGGCCTGTTCGGACGGACGAGAGGCGTACTCGCTCGCGATGCTCGCCCACGACGACGACCAGGTCGACGAACGCCGTATCGAAATCGTCGGCACGGACATCAAGCGCGAAATTCTTCGTGCCGCCCGAAAAGCCGAGTACCGCGCGTCGGAGACGAACGACGTCGCCGAGCAACTCGACCCAATCGGTGACTGGGAACGCTACGTGGACAAGGATGACGACATCTTCCGCGTCAAGGACAAGATAACGGACATGGTCCGGTTCAACCGCCGCGACCTGATTCGCGAGGACCCGCCAGGGACGTTCGACCTCGTGGTCTGTCGAAACCTATTCATCTACATCAACGCCGAATCGAAGCGAGCGGTGTTCGAGACACTCGGGTCCGCGCTCGAACCCGAAGGCTACCTCACAATTGGGATGACTGAGACGATTCCGCCACGTGTCCGAAGACAGTTCGACCCCGTCGAGAAACGACTCCGTATCTACCGCGCGACGGACGCCACGGTCCAGAGGTAAGTAATGAAACCCGGTGAACACAAACTTGGAGACACTCGCGGCCGCTTCCTCCAGGTTGTCAAGAACGGCCGGGAGATACACGACGTCGATTGGACGAGTGGGCGAATTCTGCTGTCGAACAGACGACTCGTCCTCGCTGGGACGGCAGGAAAGCGGACGATAGAGTTGAATGCAATCGAGAAACTCGGCGGGCGGTTCGACGTCAATCAGCGAATCGCGACGGTCTCTGATTACTTCAGCATCCACATCCCGTCTGGCGTCGTCCTCCTCGCACCGGTCGACTACGACGAGTTCGAAATCGACTTCTTCGGTGCGTTGCTCAACTCGAAGCAGTTCCTCGCCCGACACCCGGCAGTCGCCGGCGGTGTCGTCCAGAACACCGAGTGGGAGAAGGCCCGACTGAAGGTCGAAGAAGAAGCCGTGAGTATGGCGACTGTCGGCGGAAAGTTCGTCGAGATTCGCCTCGACGACATCGGCGCAATCAAGACTGGTGAACGAAAGGTCGTCGACGACGTTCGGAGTCTCATCGAAGTCGAACACTCCGACGACGAAGGGACGAGTCTCCAGACGTACATCTCCGGGCCGGACAGGGCGATTACGTTCCTCTACTCGCTCCTGCGCGAAGGTGAGGAACTCTCAGAGACCTCTATCGAGTTGAGTGAGACGGACAAACAGGTCCTCACTGCACTCTACTCCGGAGTCGCGCCCTTCGACATTCCCGACTTCCTCGGCCTCGACGTCGACCAGGTCGAAGAACTCTTCGAACGCCTCATCGACCACAACGTCGTCGAAGAAGTCCGTATCCGCCACGAAGTGCAACTCAACGCTCGTGGCCGTAACATCGCTTCAGAAGCCATCAACGAGCAGTAACCTTCGGAGGAGTTCAACAACCTCACCTCGTGACGGGCGTTATTAGCACATACAGGTGCAACGGCTGGTATGAGTGCCGGTCAAGTCACCCTCTACGTTGCGTCGAGTGTCGATGGTTACATCGCCGACGACCAGGGAGGAGTCGAGTGGCTCGACGAGTTCGGACAGGAGACGGGCGACGAAGGTATCGCTGACGACTACGAGGAGTTCTTCGACAGTATCGACTGTCTCGTTATGGGTGCAACGACCTACGAACAGGTACTCTCCTTCGGCGAGTGGCCGTACGGGGACAGACCGACGTACGTGTTCACCCATCGGGAACTGTCGCGGGCGACAGACGCAGTCGAGTTCGTCGCGGGGGACATCGATTCGTTGGCTACCGAACTCGAAGAGACGTACGAGCACATCTGGTTGGTCGGCGGTGCACAACTCGCCCGTGAGTTCTTGCGCACAGGCCACGTCGACGACCTCCGGCTTTCGCTCATCCCCGTCCTACTCGGGAGTGGAATTCAACTCTTTAGCACGAACGACGAACCACGAAGGTTACAGCATCTCGTGACGAGGGCATACCGCTCGGGAATCGTCGAACTCCACTACGAAGTCGACGGGTGAGAGACACGGTCACGACGAGCAAGGCGGACCATCTCGCTCAGAC
>NZ_LOPV01000695.1 GCF_001469865.1 Haloferax profundi | reverse complement strand
TCTCTGTGACGAGTTAGTGCTATGACTGGACTCCCCGTCGGTGCGAACGCCACCGACGTCGAGGCGACACTCGTCACACCCGACGGCGACGTGACAGACAGGCGTCTCTCGGACCTCGTCGCAGAGAACCCGGTTTTGCTGTGTTTCTACACCGCCGACTTCAGCCCCGACTGCACCGACGAGTGGTGTGCGTTCCGTGACTTCGACTGGTTCGCCGCGGGGCGAGACGTGACCGTCGTCGGTGCGAGTAAATCCGGCGTCGGGATGCACCGCCGGTTCATCGACAGGTACGACCTGACGTTTCCGCTTTACGCCGACACCGACCTCGAACTCGCGTCGGAATTCGACGTGGTCTACCGAACGTTTGGCGTCTCGAAACGTGCCCGGCGGTCGTGTTTCCTCCTCGACGAAGACCTGACGGTTCGCTACCGCTGGCTTGGCGACCACTGGCTAGACCCCACGCGAGACGTCCCCCCACTCACCGAAGTCCACGAGGGCATCACCGACGCTCTCGAACTCGAATCCACCGAGAACTTCGGGTTCTAAACGCCGACGCCGAGACGGATACCAGAATCCGAGTACCCGTCGGACGTTCGCTCACTCCGCCGCCGACGTCCGACTCACTGACGTTCGCGCGGATTCCGACGGACCCACTCGTCGGTCGCGTACTTCTCTTCGACCCGCGTTCGCGCCCGGTCGAGTTCGTCGTCTGTCCACGACCCTTCTTCGGCATCCACGAAGTCTGCGAGCGAGTCGGTCACCGCCTCGACGAACGTCTCACGGGATACGTCGGCGAGTTCGTCGACGCCGACGACGCGGTCTCTGAACTCCTCGGGCGTCACGTCGTGCCCGTCGAACACCCCGAGGTGCGTCTCGGCGTCGACGGAGTAGGTGAGAGAGCCGTGTTGGACGACTGCGTCGCGCCGGCGGTACTGGGCGTTGCCCGCGATTTTCCGCCCTTCGGCGACCATGTCGTGTGCGGGATGGAGCGCCCGGAGATAGCACGCTGGGTGCCAGATAACCGGCACGTCCTCGTCGACGAAGTCCACGTCGATACCGACCGACCGGATGGCGTCGAGAATTGGTTCACACAGGAGGTGGTAGCAGTCGATGAGGTCGCCGGGCAACTCGGCTTTCGGCGCGACGATAGAGTACGCCACGTCACCGTCTCGGTCGTGGTAGATTCCCCCGCCGCCGGTGGGTCGACGCGTGACGTCGATTCCCTCGCGCTCACAGAACTCCCAGTCGACAGTGTCCGGGTCTTCGCCGTACCCGAGCGAGAGACAACTGGGCTCCCACGAGTAGACACGGACCGTCCGCGGACCACCGTTCGCTGCCGTCTCACCCGCGACTTCGTCCAGTGCCATCTGCATCGGCCCCGAGCGGATATCTTCTCGAATCAGCCGCCACTCGCGGTCGGCGAGTGCGCCCTGCGAGTCGTTCATAGGCAGGGTTCGTCCATCCGGGAGAAAGCGATTTCGACGCAGACTGACAGAGGCGCGCACCAGTGTCGACGCTGGGAACGAGTCGAGCGATTCGATTATACCGCGACGCGGTGACTTCCACTCATGCACGTCCACCGCGTCGCTATCGCCGCGACCGACCCCATCTCGCTGTGTGACTTCTACGTCGAAACCCTCGGATTCGCTCCGGTGCCGGGTGCACAACGCTCCGTGACCGCCGGGGAGACCACGCTCTGGTTCGAACTCGGCGACACGGACGCTGACCACCTCGCGTTCACCGTCGACGCCGACGTCGACTCTGTCGTCGAATGGCTCGACGAACGCGTCGATATCCTCGACACCGACGAGGGGCCGAGTATCCGCTTCGACTTCATGGAGGCGGACTCGGTGTACTTCGAAGACCCCGAAGGGAACGTCGTCGAGTACGTCTGTTACGACGGGCAGTCGTCGGGCGAGTTCGACCCGGAGACGGACATCGTCGGCGTGACGGAAGTCGGGATGGCCGTCCCCGACGTGGCGTCGTTCGTCGCCGACTTGACGGCCGCCATCGACGTCGAGGTGTGGAGCGAGTTCGGCGACGGTGACATCGTGTTCGTCGGCGACCAGACTGCTCGGTTCGTCGTCGCAGCAGTTGGTCGGCCGTGGTATCCGACCGACAGGGCGGCGGCAGTGGACCCGGTTTCAGTACAGTGTGACGCAGACGGAACGTTCGACCCGGAGGGACTGCCGTACCGCGTCAACGTCCACCCGTAGCGAGACAGAAACTCGACGTTTCGACAGGAAGCGAGAACCCGAGACACATCTCTCGGGAGGTCACGATCTCAGATTCGCCGCGGTCAGCCGATTTCGTATCGTCGTATGAGATTTATCGACCGTCGATTCCCAGACTCGCGGCCCTTTTACGCCTCGCCCGCGGACAGAGGGACATGGTACGGAACGTCGCCGGCGTGATGGCCGAACTCGAGTCCGAGGACTTCTATCTCCTCTCGGGTGTCGAGCAGGGCATGCGCTTCAGCGAGTGGGTCAATCGCGGGAAACTCCCGAAGAACTCGGGGATGACCGCCGAAGAAGTCGACTACCGCATCGACCGCTGTATGACTCGTGACCTCATCGAGCGCAAGACCATCCAGTACGAAGGGTACAAACTGACGGTCGAAGGGTACGACGCACTCGCCTTGCGGACCTTCGCCCAGCGAGACACCATCCAGGGGTTCGGCGCACCACTCGGCGTCGGCAAAGAAAGCGACGTGTTCGAAGTCCAGTCGTTCAAACCGCTGGCTCTGAAGTTCCACCGCGAGGGGTACACGAACTTCCGCGAGGTGCGCCGCGAACGCGACTACACCTCCGACAACCACCACGTCTCGTGGCTCTACACCGCGCGAAAGGCCGCCGAACGTGAGTACGACGCGCTGGAGACGCTCTTCCCCAAGGTGTCGGTCCCTCGTCCGGTCGACCACAATCGGCACGCCATCATCATGTCGAAACTCGACGGTGTGGAACTCGGCAAGGCCCGACTGGACTCCGAGCAGGTGGTGGGCGTCCTCGACTTGGTCCTCGACGAGATGGCCTCGGCCTACGAAGCAGGGTTCGTCCACGCAGACATGTCGGAGTACAACGTCGCCGTCAGCGAGAACGGAATCACCATCTTCGATTGGCCACAGGCAGTCCCGACCGACCACGACAACGCCCGCGAACTCCTCGCACGCGACGTGAAGAACATCGTGAACTACTTCCGTCGCAAGTACCCCGCAGAGACGCCCGACGACGTCGACTTCGAGGCCCTCACCGACGCTATCGCTCGAAACGAGTTCGAGAGCGTCGAACAGGCCAGCACCTGATTTTTCGCCGTAGTCCGTCCTGCTCGGCCCGCCTCCTGCGCGAGTTCACTCGCTCTATCGTCTGTCGATAAACCAAATAGTACGATAGAGAATCGGGGGTCGGTCAGTATCTTCGGTCGAACCACGTCGAGTGACGACTCTTGCACGGTCTGTACGGACGAGACAGAATCCGCACGTCGAGTCGGAGTAGGTGTCGTTGTAGACGGCCGCACACGACTCGACGTTGCTGCTGGTCAGTTCTACACTATAAACGAGTTGACCAGTAAAGTCAAAATCTCCAGGAATATCTGTGGAGATAATTTGAGCCCCACAATTATGAGGAGTGTTAAGTACACAAGCATGTGCTTCGACTACTTCACCGGGCCCTCCCGGCGCGCTTCCAAGAACGGTACTTGTACAAACTCGCCGCCATGTTGAGCGTGCTCGTCGTCCTCACCTCGGGTGTCGGCGCGTACACGTACTTCACCGTCTCCGACGAACTCCACGAGTCGGTTCACGCCGAACTAGAGAACACGGCCACGTTACAGGCCGACGAACTCTCCGTGTGGTTGGACGAACGGTCCCAGATTACGCGGATGCTGTCGCAGTTCCCCATCCTCGATAGCAAAGACCCCACACAGATTTCGGCGTTCTTCGACAGGGAGATGACGAGTCTCCCGGACGACTTCGTCGCAATCCACTACGTGGACACCGCGTCGAACGAGGTTCTCGCGAGTTCAACACAGGACCGAATCGGTGGCACTGCGATTTCTGACGGTCGGAACTTCATCCACGGGTCGACGACGTTCTCCAGCAACGAGGAAGTCGCCATCACCGAGATGTACGAACGAGGCGGCGAGACGCACATCGCCTTCGTCAGTCCGGTCCCCGACGCGAAGGACCGTGCCGTCGTCCTCGTCTCGTCTGCTGCACACCTCCGAGAGGTGTTCGACGTCCCGTTCGACGGCTCGTTCGTCCAAATCGTCGATAGCGACGGTGTCGTCGAGTTCGACGAACGGGACGTGGCGAGCGGTGACGCGTACGGCGAACAAGGTTCGCAGGCACTCACCGACGGATTCGCTGGCGGGTCTGGTGCCTACGAAGCGGAAGCGAACGGAGCGTTCGACCAGCGCCACGTCGTCGCCTACGCGGGTGCCGAAGACCTCGTGGTCCTCATCCACGCGCCGACGAGTTCCGCCTACCACCTCCAGCAGACAGTCGGCACCGACATCGGCCTCCTCCTCACGGTGTTGTTACTCGGACTCGGTGGCCTGACGCTCGTCCTCAAGCGGAGTATGCTCGACCCACTCGGCGACCTCGAAGCCAAACTCACCCACCTCCGAAGCGGTGACCTCGACATCGACCTCGATACCACGCGGCGCGACGAGTTCGGGTCGGTCCTCGACGCTGTCGGGTCACTTCGGTCGGACCTCCTCGACCAGCGCCACGACGCAGACGTCTACAGCAACGTCATGGACACCGCCGCAGCAGGGGACCTCACTGTGCGGATGGACACCGACAGCAACTCCTCTGATATGCGGACCATCGCCACGTCGTTCAACACGATGATAGCCGACCTCGAATCGACCGTCGGGTCGGTGATGACGTTCGCAGACGAGGTACAAGAACGGAGCGACCACGTCGCACAGGGGGCCAACGAAGTCAACGCTGCCAGCGAACAGGTCGCGCAGTCGGTCGAACAGATATCCTACGGCGCAGACGAACAAGCGGGCAGACTCACGCGCGTGTCCGAGGAGATGGATACGCTCTCGGCCGCCGTCGAAGAGATTGCCACCGCCGCCGACCAATTAGCCGCCAACTCGGCCGAGGCAGCCGAACTCGGCGCCGATGGACAGGTCGCCGCCGAAGGTGCACTCCACGGGATGGACGCCATCCGTGAAGAGACGCGCTCGACGGTCGAAGACGTGGCCGAGTTCGGAGAACTCACCGAAGAGGTGGGCGACATCGTCGGCGTCATCGGCGACATCGCCGAGCAGACCAACCTGCTGGCGCTCAACGCGAACATCGAGGCGGCACGCGCGGGAGAGGCGGGCGAGGGATTCGCTGTCGTCGCCAACGAGGTCAAGCAACTCGCCGAGGCGACGACGGACTCTGCTGCCGAAGTCGAAGCGCTCATCGAAGACATCCAATCACAGCGTGCGACGGTCGTCTCCGGCGTCGAACGGATGGAAACCCGCGTCACCGAGGAGTCCGAGTCGGTCGAGACGGCAATCGATGCGCTCGACGACATCACCCAACGCGTCGAAGAGAACAACACGAGCGTCCACGAGGTCACCTCCGCGACTGACGCGCAGGCCACGTCGACGGAAGACGTGACTGCGATGGTGCAGGAAGTAGCGAGCGTGAGCGAAGAGACTACCGCCGAGGCAGAGACGGTGTCTGCCGCCGCAGAAGAGCAGGCAGCGTCTCTCAATCAGGTCACACAGAGCGCGAAGACGCTCGCCGCCAACGCCGAGGGGTTACAGTCGCTCCTCGACCAGTTCGACGTCGACGCAGCGGGTGACCTGTCTGCCGGGACGGGTGAGGACACGAGCGCTCACGTCGATATGACCACTGGGCACGCAGCGCAGTCGCCTGCGGTGAGCGACGGGGGAATAGACAGGTAGCCGACCACGTCACTCGGCGTTCGTCGTCGACGCGTCTGTCGACTCACCGACCGCCAGCGTCTCGTGAACGGCGAGGACGAACGCGGGGACGACGAGCATGAAGAGATGTTCTTCGAGCGGGATGCCGAGCAGTTCGACACCCGTTCGTAACGGAATCTCGAAGACACCGACTTCGAGCGTGTACCAGTCCCAGACGTAGGCGACTGGATAGACGATGGCAACAGTTCGGAGCGTGCGGTACATCGCGTCGCGGCCAACGCGAACGAGGAGGATGGCGGTGATGCTCCCGAAGAACAGTTCGGTCGCGAGGTAGGTGTACGGACCGAGGACGCCGATATCGGGGAGCGAAACCCCAGCGAGGGGGCGAAACGCCACGGCGACGACGAGGAGTGCGAGGAAGACGTACGACCCGCGGACGAGGAGCATCGTCGCGAGCGTCGGCGTCGCACGGCGGGCGACGAGGACGACGAGCGCGAACGGAAGGACGGCGACTGACGCGAACGGTGGGAACGCCCCGGTAATCGACCCTGCGACGACGAAGAAGAGACCAGCGGCGACGAGTGCGTAGGCCAGGCGAAACGCGGACGACTCACCGAGGACGACGGTGACGGTTCGTTTGTCGATAGACCGGTCGTACTCGTAGTCCTGTGCGTCGTCGATTATCTTGATGCCCGAGAGGACGAAGAGGAGGACACCTGCGAAGGCGAGCAGTGTCACGTCGAGTCCGCCGACCTGCGCGTAGTACCCACCGAGGATGCCGAGCGCGATACCGAGGGGATACCCGACTGTGGTCGTCACTGGATTCGTGTCTAACTGTGGAGCGTGGAAGAACCCGAGTAGCCATCCGGGGACGGTGAGGACGAGGATGCCGGCGTCGACGAGTCCGGCGAGTGCCCCCGCCGAGAGGACGAACCCGATAGTCGCCCCCACGAGACAGAGGAGACACCCGCGTCGCGTCAGCGGGTGGTCGTCGTCTTCGCCACGTCGGTAGAAGTCCACGTATCCGTCTTTGACGTGTGCAGTGTACACGCCGAAGAAGACTGCGGCGGCGTGGAGCGTCCCCAAGAGGAGCGAGAACTCCCCTGCGAGGATTGCGCCGAACCACGACGCTGCGAGTGGCGGGAGCATGAACACCGGATGCACCTGCGACGCGAGTGCACTGAGGGTCGCCCCGAGTCCGGTGTCGTGCCGTGCAATAGACATGTGTTAACACACGTGGTAATGGACTAAAATAGTGCAGTGGAGCCCGCGACAAACGGAACACGGAGACGGCCGAGAGAGGTCAGGAGATGGGAGCGAACTCGACGTACTCCGCCTCGAAATCTTCGACGAAGGCGCCGGGGCCACCGATGCTGTAGGTGCCGTCGTCCGTCTCGACGACGAGCGTGTTCTCGACTGGGAACGAGTTGTTCGCGGGTTCGAGGAGGCCCTGTCGGATATCGACGATTCGACCACTGAGTTCTGTCGGCCCGTCGGTGTGGACCATCTGCCCGTGGGCGGTGACGGTGAGCTCGATACCGGCGCGGTCACACAGTGTCGCCTGCAAGACGGCGTGGCGGAAGTTGTGGTACGTCGCCGGCAGGGAGTCGGGTTCGGTGGTGTACGCCTCTGCGGCCATCGGCCAGTAGTTCCCGAAGAACGACCCGACGATGACCGGGCCGAGGTGCGGTTGGGCGAAGACGATAGCCTGTGACTCGGAGTTCGACCGGGCGACCATCTCACCGGGCGCGACGAGGCCGATACGAGAATCGACGGTGAGCATCGTGGGCATCGGTTCGTGCCAGACGCGGACGAGCGAGGCGAGTCCGTCCAGCGAGAGGTCTTCGTGGGGTTCGACGCCACTCACGACGAGCGAGATGAGGATACCTCTGTCGCGGGCGGCGCGCAACTCGTCGGCAACCTCGTCGAGGACGTCGTACGGGAGCGACAGCGTCACTTCTGACTCGGCCCGGTCGACGAGTTCGGCGATGCGCTTGAGGACCGTCACCCGTGATTTGATGACCTCGAATCGCTCCTCGTCGGGGGCCGTCTCCGTGTACCGCGCTTCGAGCGCCGGTCGCATGGACTCGACGCTCTCCGAGAGCGACTCGACGACTTCTGCGGGTGGGAGTGGTCGAATCGTCGTCGGCACGACGTGGTCGTTAACTTCGACGAAGCCCCGTTCTTCGAGTTCTTGGCTCACGCTGTAGACGTAGCGCTTGGAGACGCCCGCCGCGTCGGCGATTTGGCTCGCCTTCGCCTCTCCGAGTTCGAGAAGCGTCAGGTACGTGTCGATGACCTTCTCGGAGAGGCCGAATCGCTCCAGAAGGTCGGCGAGTTCCCGGTCGTCCATACTCGACAGTCAACAACCACGGTACTTAATCACTCGAATCCAACGCCGCCCCCGCGACGACTCACCGGCGTCGACGTCGCTCTCGTGTCCCATCCAGAACAGTGTGAAAGTGTGAAGGAACATTACACCAAGATTATTATCAGGGGAGAACGCACGAGTCACCAATGCAATTACGCGACGCACTGGCCGACTACAAGCGGCACGCAGAACACCCGACTCGCTTCCCCGGTGAACGACGAACCACGAGTGGCCTCTTTTCGGGCCTCGGTGGACGACTCGTCCACGTCGAGCGAGACGGGTCGCTTCGGGACTTCGGCTATCCCCTCTCCGGGCGGTGGGGCGTCGAGCGCTCACGGTTCGGCGTCCG
Organism: Haloferax profundi; assembly: GCF_001469865.1. Taxonomy (GTDB): domain Archaea; phylum Halobacteriota; class Halobacteria; order Halobacteriales; family Haloferacaceae; genus Haloferax; species Haloferax profundi. The sequence continues at coordinate 3,322 of NZ_LOPV01000695.1, read as the reverse complement.
GTCGGTCGGTGACGACACGGGCGTCGTCTGGTTCGACGACGGCGCGACGCAGTCGTACGTCGGCGACGGTGGTCTCGTCGTCACCGAACACGAGACGTGCTACGGCGACGTGACGCAGTACGACCTCACGCTGGACGACGCGCACGTCACGCGGTTCGAGACGGACGCCGACGTGGAGCTCGTCTCGTTCGTCCACTTCCAACCCGACGGCCGTGACACGCTGGTCGGCCAACTCCTCCACGGCGACGCCGTCGAAGCGTACCACGCCGAGGAACACGACTTTCTCGCGTCGCATCCGACGTTCGACCACGTCGAAGGCCGCGTCCCCGAACAGTTCGACGAGTTACTCTCGGACGCCGAAGTCGAACTTCCACGCCCGCTCTCGGACGACAGATACGAAGAAGGCCAGTTGAGTGGTGCCGCCGTCGCGACGACACCGTTCGAATCGGGCGCTGCCACCGTCGGAACCCTCCTCACCGACGAAACCGAGACGGACAGAGATGCCGCGCTCGACACCATCCGTTCGCTCGTGACTCTCGGCCGTGAAGCGCTGGAATCTCGCGCCGCCGAACAAGCGGTCGGGTCGGTTCCCACTCACGACGAGGCGGCGGCGATGCGCGACGACGTTCGCGTCCTCTCGCTTCTCTCCGGAGCGCTCGGACTCCGTATCGCCGGCCCCGACTTCGACCCCTACTACGCGTACTCCGGTGGGTACGGGTACACGTGGTTCCGCGACGACGCAGAAATCTCACAGTTCCTCCTCGAATCCGACGAGAGACTCGGTCTCGGCCTCGACGCGTGGCACGAACGGAGCGCCCGCGCCTACTGCCAGACCCAACGCGACGACGGGTCGTGGCCGCACCGCGTCTGGCCGTTCGACGGGTCGCTCGCACCGGGGTGGGCGAACGCTCGCCTCGAATCGGGTGACGACGCCGACTATCAGGCCGACCAGACGGGGAGCGTCATCGCTTTCCTCGCGACGTACTACGGCGACTGCGACGACCCAGACCTCCGCGCCGACATCGAAGAGACACTCACACTCGCACTGGACAGTCTGGACGAGACGCTCGGCGACGACGGCCTCCCAATCGACTGCCAAAACGCGTGGGAGAACATGACCGGGCGATTCAGCCACACGACGGCGACGTTCCTCGAAGCGTACGCCGCACTCGCCCTATCGGACCTCGACAGCGACCTGACCGACCGCGCCGCGGCGCGCGCACGGGAAGTCTACGAGGGTGTCGACGCTCTCTGGAGTGACGAGCGAGACTGCTACGCGCTTCGTCTCGCGGGCGACGAACTGGACGACAGGTACGACTCGGCGGCCCTCGAACTCGTGTCGGCACACCGCACCTACGACGAACTCGACTCGGTCGACGACGACCGACTGGACCGACTCGTCCGCCACGTCGAGTCCGTCTTCGACGGCCTCTGGCACGACCCGGACGAGAGCGACGTGAAGGGTCTCGTCCGATTCGAAGGCGACGACTGGCGGATGCGCGAGCAGTCATCCGAAAAGATATGGACTGTCTCCACCGCGTGGGGGGCGAACGCCGCAGTCGAACTCGCTGCACTCCTCGCAGACCACGACGACGAGCGCCGGTCGTCGTTCGTAGACGAGGGGAAATCACTACTCTCGCTCGTCCTCCCGGACGGGCCACTCTGTACCGACGAGGGCTACCTCGCAGAGCAGTTCTTCGACGACGGGACGCCAGACAGTGCGACTCCGCTGGGATGGCCACACGCCATCCGACTGGCGACGGTGGCGACGCTCACCGACGAAGGGATGCTGTAAACCGGCCGGTCGCGTCTCGAAAAACAGCGAACAATCGTTTCACGCTGGGGCTACGCTTCCGGCGACTGCCGAGTCGTCGCAGTTACTGCGCCGGTGTGGCCTGCTTCTTCGACTGCCGGTACAGGAGTGACTCACCGGTTCGCGAGTCGAAGACGTGCAGGTCGGACTCGTCGAAGGTGACCTGTATCGTCTCGCCGGGGGTGGGGTCGACGTCGGAGTCGACGCGGGCGATGAAGTCGGGTGCAACGTCGAGGTGGAGGTAGTTGTCCGACCCGATTGGTTCGACGACGCCGACTTCGGAGTCGACCAGATTCGCCCCGTCGTCGGCGGTAGCCACGTCTTCTGGGCGGATGCCGATACGCAGGGTTCGCTCGTCTGTCGCCTCGCGGAGAGACTCGGAGAACGACGCAGAGAGACGGTAGGAGAACGACCCACCGTCGTCGAGAACGAGGTGGTCGCCGTCGCGTGCGGCGGTCACGTCGAGGAAGTTCATCGAGGGTGACCCGACGAACCCGCCGACGAACTCGTTGGCCGGGTTCTCGTACACGTCTTTCGGTCGTCCGACTTGCTGGAGTTTGCCGTCTTTCAGGATGACGATGCGGTCACCCATCGTCATCGCCTCTTCCTGGTCGTGCGTGACGTACAGCGAGGTGATACCGAGTTCGTTCTGGAGACGTTGAATCTCCGTCCGCATCGTCGTCCGGAGTTTGGCGTCGAGGTTCGACAGTGGTTCGTCGAAGAGGAACACGTCGGGTTCGCGGACGATAGCACGTCCGAGAGCGACACGCTGTTTTTGGCCACCGGAGAGTTCGTCCGGTTTGTCGTCCAGCAGGGCTTCGATTCCCATCATCTCCGCCGTCTCGCGGACGCGTTCGCGGCGCGCGTCTTTCGAGAGGTCGGTGCTCATCCGCAGGCCGAACGCCATGTTCTCCATGACCGTCTTGTGCGGGTACAGCGCGTAGTTCTGGAACACCATCGCCACGTCGCGTTTGCGAGCGTTCTGGTCTGTGACGTCCTCCTCGCCGATTCGAATCGTGCCCCCGGAGGGCGATTCGAGTCCAGCGACCATCCGAAGCGTCGTCGACTTCCCGCACCCCGAGGGGCCGACGACTGTGATGAACTCACCGTCGTCGACGTCGAGCGAGAGGTCTTCGACGGCGACGACGCGACCCCTGTCGTACTCCTTCCGTAACGTTTCGAGCGTGAGACGTGCCATTACTCCTCGTCTATCCCCATCGTCCATAATCGTTTTCCTATTTTCTGAATTTGTGATGCAATAGTTCGTAGCGAATTATTAAGGTGGCGAAATCGACAGACAACGATACGCCCAGTCCGCGTTTTGGAGGCCGAGATAGGTCGAAATCGGGCGAATTATCGCGTCCAGAATCGCCACGTTTCCTAACTATTAAATATATGAACACATAGTTCATCATAGATTCGCAATGCCAACGAACCGACGCACGATTCTCAAGCAACTGGCTGGCACGACTGCCGTCGGCGCACTCGCAGGGTGCGTCGGCGTCTCCG
>NZ_LOPV01000694.1 GCF_001469865.1 Haloferax profundi | reverse complement strand
GTCTTCTATCTCTTCGTTCACGACGAAGCGGCCCTGCGGCGTAAGCGACGTGGGGAGCGAATCGTCTTCGATGAGTTCCTCGTCGTTGAGCGTCTCCAGTGCCTCGTCGAGAACGGCTTGTTCGACACCGAGGAGTTCGCTGAAGTCCACTTCCGCGGCCATCTCACCGGCGGAGTAGAGGCCGACGAGGACTTCGAGGCCCTGCTCTGTGACTTCCACGTCGCGGACGTTGGACTTTATCCAGTGGTAGACGAGTCGGAGGTACCGCCCGAGGATGTTCATCTTCCGCCGTGATTTGAGAGATATCTCCGAGGTGACGGTTCGTCCCTGCTCGACGTGTTGTACCGAGAGGACGAGGCGCTTTTCGTCGTCGACGGTCCGTTCGAGCACCTCGAAGAAGATGACGCTCGCGAGGTCGATGTGGAACGGGTCACCGTTTTCGGTGAGTGGACCGTCGTCGTCGGGGAACGTGACCGCCTCGTAATCGAGGTGGAGTCCAGTCGGGCGACGCGGCGTGTCCATGACGCGCCCACCGATTCGGGCGGGGTGTGTGACCTGCGCCTGTGACCCGTTGAGCACCGCGCGGAACAAGAGCAAGGTGAACTTCTCGATTGTCTCTCTATCGCCGCCGATGACGGTGGTCCGTCGCTGACTCCCGATGATGTACCCGACCATCACGGTGTAGTCGAAGAACTCCTCGACTTCCGGTGGGACCTGCCCGACGGCGATGTCGAAGATAGACGTAATCGGGATATCTGTCTTCGAGTTCGAGGTGGCGAGGATGAGTCTGCGCTGACTCATCAGCACACGCCCCTTGACGGGTTCGAACGAGGCGTTGCCCCCGGCGACGAAACTCGCGACGAAGTCCACGACGATGGACTCTCCGTTGGCGGTGCGCCGTCGTTGGCGCTGCTTAGACTTCTCGCGTTCTGCCTGCTCTCGGTCGTCTTCGGGTTCCGACTTCTGGCGGCGGTACGCTTGCAGCAGGTCGCTCTCTGCGACGTC
>NZ_LOPV01000693.1 GCF_001469865.1 Haloferax profundi | reverse complement strand
GGGCGTTCGCGCGCGAGCATCTTCGACCATCTGGTCGTCCGACTCCCCTGAATCTGCAGTTCGTGGGTGTGTTGGATCGTCCGTCATATGCTGATCAGTGCTCCCGCGAGCGACGAGGTGGCGACTGCCATGAGCGAACCAACCCAGACGAGTGCCACGAAGTGGAGATACGCGTTTGCTTTGTGACCACCGTCGACCATGCGGATCATGAGCGAAGAGAGGAGGGCGTTGAACAGGATGATGAGTGTGAGCATGTACTCGATGAAGGGCACGTCGTAGACGCCCGCGTAGATGAGCGTCCCGAACTGGAGGCTATCGAGGTTCATCTGGGTCGAGAAGGACGCCAGAATCTCCACGACTTCGAGGCCGATGAAGAACGCGAACGACGCAGAGGCGGTGATACCGTAGAGGACCCCGATGAGCGTAATCGTCGACTGCTTGCGCTGCCGACGGAGTTTGATAATCTCGTTCATGTTCCGACTGATGAGTTCACCGAGGACTTTCGGCTTCCCACCCATCGAGCGCCCGACGTTGTACATCTCACTGAACTTCTGGATGAGGTACGAGTTCGTCTCGGCGGTGAAGAAGAACCACGACCTGTCTGGGTCGAGGCGCATCCGGAGTCTGGTGTGCAGCCGACCAATCTCGCGCGAGAGGACGCCGAAGTCCTTCTTCCGCAGGGTCTCCAAGACGGCGGTGGTCGTACTCTGTTTTGCCGTCTCGGACGCACCCAGCGCACGAATGAAGCCTGGATACTCCTCGTCACGCTCGCCGATGCGTTTCTCGTGGCGCCGGGCGACGATACCGGGGACGGCCAGTGGCGTCAGTGGCGTCGAGATGAGAAGCGGAATCGGGAGGTCGACCATGATTGGCCGGACGATTTCGCCGACGATAGTCAGGTTGAACGTCCCCATCGCCAGCACGAACACCATCACGATAGAGAGCCCAACGGCACCGTACAGCGTGATGTCGATTTGTCGGTCTGCCTTCGTCCGGTACTCTCGCTGGTGGAACCAGAGTGGGTCGTACGGGGACATCGTCCGAATGACGAAGTAAAAGCCCATCTGCACGAAGACGAACAGCACGATGACTGCACCAATCGTCATCGTCGCGTCTGTCCCAGTCAGGATAGGGAGGACGATGGCGTTGATGATGGCGAACGTCATCGAGAGAATCATCGAGAGGTAGAGGTCCTTCATGACTTCGAGGTTCCCGAGCGCACTCTCGTAGACGGTGATGTACTTTTGAATCATCGCGTTCTGCTCGCCGAGCAGGAAGTCGTCGATGCTCTGACCGGCGTTGATTGCGTACGCGAGACGGTCGAGGAAGTCCGAAAGCGGTTTCGACGGAATCTCCCGCGCCCGGCGCACGCACGCGTCGTCGAGCGACTGGTTCCACGCGTCGACCAACTGGACGATGCGGTTCATCTCAGTCGCCAGTTCGCCGTACTCTTCTTCGCGCGCGAGCGTTCGAAAGACGGCCACACGGTCGATGTTCGTGGTCGACAGGACCGTCATGTGCGTGATGAGCAGGTGAATCTGATTTTCGAGGCTTCGTCTCGTCTGCTCGACGAGGAGTCGTGGATACAGAACAGCACCACCGAGGAGCAGTGCCCCCAGCATGAAGATAGGGATGCGAACGAGGATGGGGAGCGGAAGTGCAATCGTGCCCGCGATCGAAAAGAGGAAGAACACGATGGCCGGACCCAGCACCAACAAGAGGTACCGGGAGAGTTCCATCGGCATCTTCTCGTACGACTCGACGACGTCACTGACGAAGTCTCGAACCTGAACCGCTTGCACCGATGCACTCGTTTCCCCAGACATGTGTTTACACCCTCGCCATATCGAACGGCAGTCCCTCGGTTCCGTCGCGGTAGTAGTCCTCGATGAGTTCGTTCACTTCGTGATACCCGAGGACGTTCTCCTGTATCGCGCGACGGATGAGTTCCGCCCGGAACTTGATGTCCTCGTAAATCTTCCGCGTGTCGTCGTACCCGAGGAGAGTCGCGACTTTCTGTTCCATGATGAACGAGTTGTTCATCCCCTGGAAGACGATGTCGTCGTTGACGGGGTCCCAGTAGAACACCTCGCGGGTGACGACGCCGCCCATCTCTTTCGAGTACCCCTCGATTTCTTGGACGCTCGTCACTCGCCGGAGGATGTCGTTTCCGCGCTTGACCCGGTTTTGGAACAGCGCGATGTCACAGTTCGACATGAACGTCTCGGGGACGTTGATGGGGTCGCCGGTGAAACGCTGAATCATCGAGACGATGTCGGATGCGTGGAACGTGAGCATGACCGGGTGGCCGGTCTGTGCGGCCTGGAAGGCCATCCGTCCCTCTTCACCACGGACCTCCCCGACGATGATGTAGTCGGGACGAGAGCGGAGTGCTGCGGCGACCAGGTCGAACATGTCGACTTCGGAGTCTGACCCACGACCCTCACGCGTGAGGAGTTGCTGCCACGTGTCGTGCGGCGGCAACACCTCGGCAGTGTCCTCTGCGGTGTAAATCTTCGAGTCATGTGGGATGAACGAGAGGATGGCGTTGAGCGTCGTGGTCTTGCCCGACGCCGTCTCGCCGACGACGAACACCGTCCGTTCGTTCTCCAGTGCAATCCAGAGGTACGCCGAGAGTTCGGGAGAGAGCGTCCCCCACTTCGTAATCTGGAGGATAGAGAGCGGAACGTCGTCACCCTGACGAATCGTGAGCGACGACCCTTTCAGCGACACGTCGTCGGAGTAGATGATGTTGATACGCGACCCGTCGGGGAGCGTCGAGTCCACGATGGGGTGTGCGTCGGAGACTGGGTCGCCGATACGCTCACCCATGTTGCGAAGCCAGTTGTCGAACTGCTCGGTGCTGTCGAACTCGACACTGGTCTCGAGCAGGCCGAAAGTCCCGTGGTCGACGTCAACCTGGTTGGGACCAATCACGTGAATGTCTTCGTTCTCCGGATCGCGCATGATGGGTTCGAGCGGTCCGAGCCCCACGATGTCGCGAACGAGTCGGTACTCGATTTTGTCGTAGGTGACCTGCGGAACCTCGATACCGACCACGTCGAGTCGTTTCGCCACCGACCCGAGTGGACCGTTGTCCTCGCCTTCGATGTGGACGATTTCTTCGAGGAGTTCGCCGATACGCTCTTCGTAGTCGGCGCTCTCTTCGGGCGCTGGTTTCGAGACACTGCGTTCGAGCAGTTTGTCTTTGACCCGCGCGAACACTTCGAGTTCGTCTTCGTCCATCTCCGGTTCGATGACGTAGTACTTGGTCGTCTCACCGAAGTTGCCGTAGATTTGGCAGAACACGGGCCCACCGAGGTGGTAGATGATGTTCGGACGCCGCGATTCGTAGTCACCGGGGTCTTCGACGAGCATCGGGAACTCACCCGTAATCTGACGGAAGCGCTTGAGGTGGTCCCGGAGGTGGGGCCACTTCATAGCGAGGCGTTTGAGGTCGTCCGAGAGTCTGGCAGAGCCGTGTTCGGTCGCCATCTATGCCACACTCCTGGACTCGATGACGAGTCCGATTCCCGACCGCACCGAGAACCCGACGCGGTCACCGACCTGCTGGCCCATCCCCGCGAAGCGTTTCACGAAGATGTTCCGGCGAACGTCGTTTCCGACTTCGACCATCTCCAGTTCGAAGTAGACGTCGGCGATAGACCGGAACGGCCCGATGGACCCCTCGTCGACCGACGACGGGTCGACAGTGAGGATGATGGTCTTGCCTTTCGTCGTCAACTCGCGGAAGAACGAGATGATTTCGAGGGCCGCCTGCCGTTCTTCGTTCTGGCGGACCAGCGCTTCGAACTGCGGGTCGTTGCGGAGGA
>NZ_LOPV01000692.1 GCF_001469865.1 Haloferax profundi | reverse complement strand
CTCTGACAATACCATGACCACCAAAATCGCAAGACAATGCGGTGTTCCACCCATTTCGAGTTTGGGTGGAACATGCGCTGTGTCGACAAAATGGGTGGAACATGGCTACGTCACTCGATTTTCGGGTCTGAAATGGGGGTGTTCCAAGGAAAAAACGACTAGTATAGGGTGGGGGGTGGCCGTCGTAGACGGGCGAGCAATCGCTCGGGAGATTTTATCG
>NZ_LOPV01000691.1 GCF_001469865.1 Haloferax profundi | reverse complement strand
GGCGTCGAACGTGTCGATGATGATGACGTCTGCATCCCAGAGCGTCTCTGCGTCCATCAGACGGCGGAGGAGTTGCTTTCGCTCCTGTTGGCCGCCGGAGAGCGCACCACTACTGTCGATTTCTGCCTGTAAGAACAGGATTTCCTCGTTCAGCAGGTGCTTGACGACGTCGTACGACAACGAGTGCATCTGGTCGAGGAAGCCACGGACGCCCAACTCTGTCGAGACGAGCGTCACGACGGTGTCTTCCTGGCAGAAGCCGTAGCTAAATCGCTGTGACAGCACGCTCTTTCCGGCACCGTAGTCCCCTTCGATGAGGACGATAGCACCTTTCGGCATGCCGCCACCTAGTTCCTTTTCGAGACGGTCGTGCCCGGATAGTCCGAGAGAGAATTGACTACTCATGGTACGTAGAATTCGAACACCTCCTCGTCACCGTCGACGACGACGTTCAGTCGGTGGTCGGCGGATTGCGTGAGGGTGAGGTTGGTTATCTCCAGTTCGACGACGTTGCTTGGACGCCACTCCGTGCCGTCTACGACGGTCACGGCCACGTCAGACTGGGTGCGGTACTGTGAATCGACGATGATATCGAACCCGCCGCTCGTCGCTGGGAGCGTCCGCAACCCGGTGTTCTTGACGTATACGGTCAGCGTGTCGCTACCGTCGTCGTAGACGCCGCTTTCGGGGTCGCTGATGACTTCGATGTCCGTTCGGATCTCCGTACTCACGTCACCGCCGCGCTCGTCGACCGAGCTACTGATTCCAGTCACCGTATCGATGAGCACACCGGCGACGCCGGCCGCGACGACGATGCTGGCGATGAACAAGATGAGGCTCGGAACCGATATGTCAGCCATCTAGTTCACTCCCTCCGTCGTGGCGATGCCGGACCCGGTGACGATTTTCACACGGGAGGGCGAACTGGGCGAGGACACTGTTATCGAAAGGTTCCCCCCGGGGTGCCACAAGTTCGTCGTCTGTACGCCGTCGACAGTCGTGTTGGCCGACGGCGTGGCCGTGTAGGTGTTGTCGACGAGCAACGTCGTCTCGTCGACTGCGAGCGTCTGTGCGCCGGTGTTCGTGACGTTCACGGTAAGGCTCGAATTCCCGGAGTCGTACGTCGCGTTCGTGATGGAGATGTCTGTGTTCTTTCGTTCGAGGGCCAACTCTGCGTCAGCGTCTTGGGCCTCGACGAGGTTCTCTGCGGCGTGAGACGTCGCTGTGTAGAGCGTCCCCGTCGCGATGAGGACGCCCAGGAAGATAATCGCGGTCGAACCGCTAACACCGAATCCCATCGATTTCCCCTCCGTAGGCGACGAGCTCTTCGAACAGACGCCCCACAGGAACGCCCTCGGCGAGTCGGCTGACGTACGCGAGGCTCGTCTGGTGGTCCTCGATGCGAAGTTCGGTGTCGTCTTCGTCGTCCATCGCTGCTGCGATTTGCCCGACGTGGGCGTTCAGTTCGTTCTCGACGTGACGCGAAATCCACTCCTGTTCGCGATACTGCCGGAGTGCACGAGAGGCACCGAGCGCACCGCCGACCGAGACGAGGTGTTCGGCCCACTCGAGGACGAGCACTTCGGAGACGTAACTCGCAGGCAACTGCGCGAGGTACGCGTTCGACTCGACTACGACTGGCTCGAACGGTTCTTCGACAGACTCGGTCGGTTCGTCGATAGTCGCCGACGCGTCGGGTTCGGCTTCCTCGTCGGAGTCAGTGAGTTCCTCTTTGGCCATCGCCGCAGAGGCGTACTCGGCTTCCAGTTCGTCGAGGGTCTTTTCCAGGTCGTCGGATTCGTCCTCGGGGTCATCCGTGACGTCCTCGACCTGTTCTTCGAGTTCGCCAGCGTCGTCTGCTAACTCGTCCTCGAGTGCGTCTTCGTCGAGTGCAGGATCTTCGAGTTCGGCCGTTTCGTCGGCCGCTTCGTCTTCCTCGTCGTCCCAACCACCGGACTCTTCGTACTCTTGTTTGAGGTCGTCGAAGCTCGCGCCACCGGCGGTTCCGGCGTCCGAGTCGTCGCCCTCGTCTGCTTCCTCACTGAAGTCGTCGTCCAGTGCTTCTGCAGGACTCTGACGCTCTGCATCGGTGAGTTCGTCCTCCGCGGCGAGTTCTGCTTCCTTCTCGCCAGTCTCGGCGTCGAGTTCGCCGAAGTCGTCGTCGAAGAACGTCTCTGCGTCTGCGCTTGCTACCTCGGGGTCGAGGTGCTCTTCGTCTTCTGCTTCCGCCTCGAAGAGTCCGAACGAGCCACCACCGTCGAGACCGCCCATCTCGCGGGCGTCGTCGACGAACGGGTTGATACCCCGGGTGACCATCTCGTAGATGTCGAGGAGTTTTCGAATGGTGTCTTCGAGTTCCTCGACGGTTTCGCCTATCTGTTTGTTCTCTTCGCGGACGGTGTTCATCCCTGACGAGATGGCGCTCACTTCGTTCTCGAGTTCTCCTACGCGGTCCTCGAGTTCTGCGAGTTCCTCGTTGTTTCCGTCGTCGAATCCGCCGAAGTCGTCGTCGTCGAATCCGTCGTCGAGGTCGTCGCCGAAGTCACCAAACTCGTCGGAGAGGTCGTCTATACCCTCCTCGAATCCAAGTCCATCGTCTGATGACATATGTTGTTCTTCTGTTTCAGCTTCGTCCCCGGCGTCGGCCGTCTCCACATCGTTCGTCTATTCCACCTTGCTCGGAGAAGACAGTCCACACCACGTGTGGAGTGCTTCGCCCGCGCGACTGCCTGTCACCCGCCTGGTCGTCGGACAGGCCGGGGAGGTCCAACAGACCCGGGGGAGCAGGTAACATTACTGCAAGGTACGTAAGTCGATACAAGAAAGTTCCCGTCCCGTTATCAGACGAGATATTCGCGATGAAGAGAATTTTACCTACTCAGACTCATAATAAAAGTCTGACGTAGGCCTAGCGCCGGTGAGAAGAATTATCCGGCGGGGGAACAGATGGACGTTCGACAGTCAACACTCGTCTCACACAAACTATGACAGAACTAGTCAAGACCGGTGTCGAAGGGCTCGATTCGATCCTGAACGGTGGTATCGTGAAGGACGCCGCAGTACTCATCAGCGGCAACCCAGGGACAGGAAAGAGTATTCTCGGGTTGCAGTACCTCTACAACGGCGTCGACCAGTTCGACGAAGGTGGGTTGTACCTGACGTTCGAAGAGGCCGAAGACGACATCCGACAAGCGGCGGAGTCTATCGGGTTCGACCGCTGGCACGAGTACGTCGAATCCGGCCAGATCAAAGTCTACGACAAGCGGACGCTCCTTCGTGACGGCGACTTCTCCTCGACGCTCGACCGCATCCTCGACGACCTCCAAGACACCAGCTACGACCGACTCGTCCTCGACTCGCTCACAATGTTCCAACTCTTCTTCGACGACGAGAAGGAACAACGACAGTATCTCCTGAAGTTCATCGATATCCTGAAAGACAGTGGTCTCACGTCGCTGTTGACGACAGAACAGTCCGCTATCTTCCCGGAGACAGACATCGGTCTCGAGAACTTCCTCACCGACGGGAACATCTACCTCATCCAGAGTCCTGCCGGTGCGACGAGCAACCGGTACATCTGGGTGGCTAAGATGCGCAAACAGAGCATCAAGAACTCGATGTTCCCGCTGGAAATCGCGCACGGTGGCATCAAAATCTACGAACAGGCAGCAGGCTTCTCGATGGTCGGGGAGTCGCCGCCGTGGTTCGGCGAAGAGACCGAGTAACCAGACGACCGTTTTTCGTTGCGGACGACTTCGTTTCCCAGTCGACCTCCCAAATTCTCCCCGTCGACGAACGTGTGATTTAGTGACGAGTTACGAGACGCGGAGTGTCATTAGCCGAAGACTGCCAGGTACGGTTCAATAGTCCTGTCGTGATGGTCCCGGTACTTCATGTCTGTTCTCGTCGAAACCTGTTGACACTCGTCGCGATTTGCTACCGACAGAGCGCGTCCGCTCACCGGTCAGCTTCAAGAAAATGAAAACCGTCGGAACCCGAGTTTACAGTTCGACGGGTTCGCCCTGTTCCTTGCCAGCTAGTTGCTGCGGCATCGTCAGGATAACCTGGGTCGTCCCACCGGTTCGAGAGGTGATTTCCAGTGTGACCTTCTCTCCAGTTTCGAGACCATTAGACAGTCCAGTCTCACCGTTGTCGGTGCCGTCTTCGATTGCAGAGGTGTTTATCTCGACCTCGTAGCGGTCGTTCATGCTATTGAGAACCCCAAAGGACCCATCGTCATCCGTAACCTCGGAAAGGTTAAACCTTGATTCAGTTGCGTAGTTCTTACTTGCACTGGAGTTTGTAAGCGTTGTGACCTGATTATCGCTCAGGTATTTGATCGACGTTTCGTTCATATCGACTGCATCAGAGCCAGCGGCGAGGCGGACAGTCATCGTGACGTTGTCGATGTCACCATTACTGCCAACCGTCCCGTGCGTGTTGAGAACCTCCACACGGTTCGTAACCTTGTTTACGGATTCTTGTCCCGCTTCTTCAGCGGTGGCCTGAAGGAATCCTGCCGTATTCACGAGGACGCCTGCTGCAATCGCAGCGACGAGAACCATCGCGATGAAGACGATGAGTGTCCCTATACCGACCTGACCGCGGTCGTCGTCAGTGAGTTTGTTGAACATTGATCTGTCTCCTTAGAGTGCGATTGGGTCGTTATTTCCTTTGCCAGCAAGTTGCTGTGGCATCGTTAGAATTACTTGGGTAGTGCCACCGTTACGGCTGGTGATGTCGAGCTTGACAGTCTCACCGGTCGCCGTGCCGTTAATACCCGACCCTTCAACTACAGACGTGTTGATAATGAGTTCAGCACGGTCAGACTGCTCGTTGAGGACTTCAAACGATTTGTCCTCGTCTTCGAGGACACTAGCGGTGAAATTCTGACCCGTGGTCAAGTTCGTGGGGTCTGCTTGATCATTAGCATCGTTCGTGTCGTTGTAAGTTAAAGTTCGAGCTTCGGTGCCACTGAGGTATTTAACTGTGGTGTCTTCGAGGGACACGCTTCCCGAACCTGCCGCCAGGCGAACGGTTAGGACCAGTTGGTCAACCATCCGCTCTTCACCGGTCTTATTCACGAGACCGTGTGCGTTGACGACGTCAACTCGGTTCGTGACCTTGTTCACAGATTGCTGTCCGGCGTCCTCGGCGGTAGCTTGCAAGAAGCCAGCTGTATTCACGAGGACGCCCGCCGCGATTGCGGCGACCAAAACCATCGCAATGAAGACGATGAGGGTCCCGATACCGACCTGACCCCGGTCTTCAGTTATGTTTTCGAACATGGGTTGTCGTGGGGGTCCCACTCTGGCGAGTGGAGACCTTCGACTGTTCACTTGAGCAGGATGTACATAACGGTACGGACCCCAATATCAAGTCTGATATTAGTGGGCAGTTGCGTGATTACAGATAATACTTTGCGCCCACACGCGAGAGTAGGCACGTCGATAGCTCAGAAAACGGAGAAGAAAGATACGGAGTCGAGGAGCGTTAGTCTTGGGCGATCTTGCGCCAGACGTCGTCGAGTTTGTTCTTGACTTCCGGTCGCTCGGTCACGCTCACAGTGTAGTCGTCACTTTCGAAGCGGACGACGATCTCGTCTACTTCTCGCCGGTAGACGTTCGTCCGGCGGTGTTCGTCGGAGAGGACGCGGTCGTGAAGTTCGAGAAGCCCGGCTGCCGTCAGTTCCTCGATTCGACGATAACAGGTTGCGATGGGGATATCTAACATCTCGCTGAACTCCTGTGCCGAATGGGGTTCGTCGGCGGCACGGAGGATGTCAGGGTTGTATTCGTTTCCCAGTGCGGAAAGTGTCCTGTCAGACTCCATAGATGGATTTGCATCGGTACGCACGGCTTGTTAATATGTTGGTTACCGAGTTGCCACATTCTCAATTGTAGTATTGGATACACGAGTTCAGTTCGGTGTGGGGACGATGGTATTATATGTCGCCACTTCGAGCATCTGGCGATGGACGACGAGCGTCCAAGGCGTCGACCACGAGAGCAAGGCGTGGTCGACACTGACGACCTCGATATCAGCCACGACGAGCGTGTCGCCAAGATAGAATCGGGCCGATACGTCATCACGACCGGTGGTGACAAACCGCCGAGTCGGGAAGAACTCGTCACCGACGACGGTGACGGGAAGACGAACGATGAACAGACAGGTGACGACAGTCCCGACGGCGACGGCGACGGCGACGGCGACGACGCTGCACAATCCGACCAGCCGTCGGACCGTCCAGAAGTAGTTCTCCCTCGCGACCCCCGAAAACGCGCGATTCTCGCACGGCGACTCCTCACCGAACGAGTTGCCTCGATCAAAGCAGACCACGCGTTGGTCGCTACAGCACTCGTCGATGGGAACGTGGAACGACACGAGAGCGTCTCGAACGACGTGACCGACGTCTTCCACTCCATGCTGAGTTGGTACGCGAACGCCGTCGGGAGCGGTGAAACGCCTCCCGACGAGGTACTTGGAATCTTGCTCCTCGCGTCCGAAGTCCAGGTCACCTACCCAAGCCGAGCGATTGCAGCACTCGCTGCTTCGTACGGGCTCGACCGAACCGACTCCATCGGCGACCTACTCGACGCGATCGAAGACGAGGGTGCGTCGTTCCCACCACGTGGAAGTCGATAGTCACGCCCGTCCGTGACCGACCGACCCGTTCGAAGCCCTGTCTCTCGATTCGCCTGACCCTGCAGTGGAACACGGCGGCGTCTCGTATCAGCCTTGATAATGGGGTGGAAGGCTTTATGGTCTGATTTTTGGAAATCTGGAAGTATGGCAAGCAAGGTACTGGTCGTGGACGACTCTGCGTTCATGCGGAACCTCCTCAAACAACTCTTAGAGGGTGAACACGAAGTCGTCGGCGAGGCCGAAAATGGCGTCGAAGCGGTCGAACTCTACCGAGAGCTCGACCCGGACGTCGTTACGATGGACGTCGTTATGCCGATTCGAAACGGGATCGAAGCCACGTCTGAGATCAAGTCGCAAGACTCGGGTGCGTCTGTCATCATGTGCACCTCCGTGGGTCAAGAAGAAAAGATGCGAGAGGCCGTCGAGGCCGGTGCGGACGGATACATCACGAAACCGTTCCAGAAACCGAACGTCCTCCAGGCCATCGCTGACGTAATTCAGGCCGAAGCATGAACCTCGACGTACGGTCGCTTCGCACGTTCAGCCGACTCGCCCACTCGGGCGCCGAGAAGGCCGCAGGGTCGTTGACCACCCTTGCCGGCATCGATACGTACGTCAACGTCACGAAGGTGGAACTCGGCACGAAGACGGACGTCGAAAACGAATTCGCCGAGCGAGACCTGGTCAGTGTCAACATCGGATTCAGCGGTGGATTAGATGGACGTACGATATTGGCCTTCTCGCCTGAGTCCGCCGAACGGTTAGTCGACGCACTGGTGCCCGGGATGGACCCGACGAGCGGCGACGGTGAACTCGCCGCGAGCAGTCTGAAGGAAGTCGCCAACATCATGCTCGGTGGGTTCATCGACGGGTGGGCCGACTACCTCGACACGTCTATCGACATCACGACGCCGACGTACGTCGACGAAGACAGTGGTGGCCCACTCGAAGAAGTCGAAACCGACGGGTTCGAACACCGAGAAGACGAGCGAATCCTCGTCTTCCGCAACCAACTCGAAGCGGCAGACGACGCGATTGGATTCGACCTCTACATGGTCCCGACGTCTCAGTCGATTGGGACTATCGTCGAGGCCAGTGGTGACGACGGTGCACTCCCCGTCGAGTCGTTCGCGGCGTTCTCCGAGATGATTTGTGACGGCGCGAATCAGGCTTCAGACGACATCACCGCGATGACGGGTATCGACACTGCGGTGGAGGTCAGTCGCCTGAGCTTCGTCCCGATAGAAGGCGTGCCGATGTCGTTGACGGACGGCGTCCGCCGCGGTGTCGTCTTGGAGTTCACCGGGACGCCGAGCGGATACATCGCGATACTCTTCGACGAACCCTCTGCCGAGAACATCGCGAGTTCGCTCCTTCCGGGCATGGAAGCAGACGAGGCGATGCGGCAGAGCGCTATTCAGGAGATTGGGAACATCGTCACGTCGGGGTTCCTCGACGGGTGGGCGAACGCGCTGGAGACGACCATCGAAATCTCTCCACCGAGGCACGTCCACGACATCGGGTCTGCAATCGTCGACCCGTTGGCGACAGACCTCGCCCAGTCACAAGAGTACGCGTTCCTCATCGACTCGACCATCCGGACAGACGACGACGAGTTCACGTGCGACATCTACGCACTCCCGGACGAGAACGAGTTGCGGAAGGCCCTCGAACAACTCTCCCCCGCGGCCTAACCGGCCCCGGACGCACCCCCAGTAATGCAAGTCTACACTACGGACACACCCACGTCGACGTCTGGCAGAATCAAAGTCGGAATCGCCGATTACGCCGTCGACAGCGACGGGGGGTCCCTGACGACGAGTGGTCTTGGGTCCTGTATCGGCGTCGCACTCTACGACCCCGACTCGGGCGTCTCTGGACTCGCCCACGCGATGCTTCCAGAGGCTGACCCGAGCGGTGACCCGGCGAAGTTCGCAGACACGGGCATCCAGTCGTTGCTCTCGGAGATGCAAGACGCCGGCGCCGACCCGACCAGAGTCGTCGCGAAACTCGCTGGCGGGAGTACGATGTTCGACTTCACCTCGGCCAACGGTGGGGAGAGTATCGGTGACCGAAACGTCGAGTCGGCACGAAAGACGCTGGAACGACTCGACATCGACATCGTGGCCATGGACGTCGGCGGTGACCACGGCCGGTCGTTAGAACTCGACACGTCGACCGGTGACCTGCGTGTTCGGAGCGCGAAGGCGGGTGACCAAATCCTCTGACTCGGCAGAGCTTTCGACGTCGGTGCGGTTCTATTCGGCTCTTCTTCGCCCCCCGATATCAACGCTGATAACAGCTCGGGTAGATTTATGTCGCCTGCTTCGAATTCTCTCACCGAAACGGTACGATGCTCGCGTGTGACATCTCGAGTAGCGTTCTGCGCTACCCAACCCAAGTCGGGGGACTTGGGGGACGTCGTACCGTCCCGAACACGAGGTGACCTATGTACCTGGACCCGGACGACTACGACCCAGACGAAATTCGACGCATCGCCCGCGATTCGCCACAACAGCGACGGAACGGTGACTCTCGGTTCGAAGACCGGAGCCCGTTCCGCTTCAACAACCCGTTGTTCGACCGGAGCCGAGAACCCGCCTCGGAGGCGCTTCGGTCGAGCCAACTTGAGCAACTGCTCGTCCACCAGTCACGTGGTGACGACGACGACGGTATCGAAAAGCCGTACCTCCGGTCGCTCCCCGACAAGTACGGTGCCGAACGCGTCGTCTTCGATTGGCTCGAGTTCCTCGTCCTCAAGGGAGGGTTCAAGCGGGCGATGGACGCCCTCCGGTACTATCAGACCGTCGGATGGCTCACCTCGGACGTCGAAGAGACGCTTCGAGACTACTTACTCGGGTTCTCCGCGGAAGTCGAAGAGGCGACAGACCTCGACGTCGACGACCACCTGCTGAGTCTCGTCTACGTGGCTCGCCTGTCGTCGATGGTGTGACGACGGTTCCGGTCCCGGTATCGGTCTCTCCTCGTGACACACGAATTCAACTGCTATGATCGACCACTTCGACACATCCTTCGACGTTCGACACAGGTGGTAACGAATGACAAACAATGCCGTCGACTCGGACGTGCCAGAACGGATGGCCGACTCCGTGGCTTCCAACACTGATACTGCGGCCTCCGACGCCGACTCCGCGGCCCCCACCGCCGACTCTACCGCTGACTCCGCAGCCTCCGCCACCGACGACAGCGCCACGACACCGACACCAATCGGCGTCAAACTCGGAAGCGCGAGGACTGTCTTCGTCTACTCCGACGAAGATGGCGACCCAGAGACGGTCCAGACACGTTCGTGTCTCGCAGTCCCCGAAGACTCTGACCAGTTCTACTACGGGGAAGACGCCGAAGCGAAGTACCCAGACCAGACGACGTACGTCCTCGACGCTGGTGTTCCCGGCGACGCCGAGCGAGCGGAACTGACAGAGCAGTTCCTCACAGAACTCTGTGCGGCTCACGACCTGCCGGCAGACAGTGCCGTCGTCTTCGCGATTCCGGCAGTCGACGACGAGTGCGGCCTCGCCAACTTCAACACCATGGTCGACGCGAGCGATATCGGTGACGCAGTCACCCGCGGGTTCCCCGAGTCACTCTGTGGGTCGATTCCAGCGGTCGGTGACGGCCTCTCGGCCATCGACCAGATATTCGCCGCCATCAACCTCGGCGCGACCACGCTCGAAGCGTCCGGGTACAGACACGGCGACCGACTCGCCCCGTTCTCGACTGCCGCCGCAACCGGAAACGACGTCGACCAGGCCATCGTCGACGCCATTGCCGACGAGACGGACGGCCGTGTGGAACTCGCCCGAACCACGGCCCGCGAGTACAAAGAGACGTACGCCGACTTCGACTCGTTCGAACCCTTCACCGACGTGTTCGACCACCCAGAGGAGGGCGAACAGGAGTTCACCGTCGAACGTGGACTGATGGACCCACTCGACGCCTACCTCGACGACGTCGTCGACGAACTCACGACCGGGTTCTTCTCGCGACTCGCGACCCAGCACATGCGGTCGTACCAACTGTCGGTCACCCGCCCCCTCGTCGTCACTGGTGGGATGGCCTGCATCCCCGGCCTCGCCGACGAACTGGCGAGTCGATTGAGTGACGAACTCGACAGAGACGTGACGGCAGTCACCCCAGACCACCCTGAAGTCGCCGCTGCCGAAGGTGCCTACCGTCTCGCAGAACGACTCGCCACCACTCACTGAGCGACTTCTCTCGCCGTCAGGTACGTTCTCGAAGAGCAGGTTAGACTGGCTGGTCTCTGGCTTGCGGCGTCAGTCGGTCTGTGTCTCGACAGACGCCTTGCCGGTGCTCGTCACCGCTTTGTCCCAGCGCTGGAGTCGAACGATTGCGACGGTCCCTCTGGGCTGGTTCTCTGCGAACCGCAGACGACCGTTCGAGCGGTCGATAATCCAGTGGACCAACCAGAGGCCGAGGCCGCTAATGTGTTGGAGTGGCGTCTCAGTTCCCGATTCGAGGACGGTCAACTCGGTGTCGGGAATCCCGGGACCGTTGTCGGTGACGTGAATC
>NZ_LOPV01000690.1 GCF_001469865.1 Haloferax profundi | reverse complement strand
TTGTGTGTCCGTGAGGTTTTGGCCACTTGAACCGGCAGTCAAGAAATCCAGTACCCGCTGGCCGAACCGTCGGTAGAGAGGAGTTTCATCGTCTGGCCCCCCCTCGATGTATCGACTCCCGATAACGAGATCAGAGTCCCCCTCTATGACAGGTGTGACAACTTGTGGGATATCTCGAGGGTGGTGCTGGCCGTCCCCGTCGAGAATAACGAAGGCGTCACATCCAGTCTGTTGAGCGTGGTTAAGGAGAGTTTGAACTGCAGCGCCTTTTCCTTGATTCTCCTCATGTACGATGACAGTCGCACCGGATGCGCTTGCAATCGGGACAGTATTGTCCGTGCTACCGTCGTCGACGACGACGACTTCGTCAGCATACTGTTGTGCGGCAAGGACTGTACTCCCGATCCCGACCTCTTCATTGTATGCTGGAATGCCGACGACCGTCTTGGTTTCTGGAAGTGTTGTAGTTTGGTCAAGTTCTGGGTTGGCTTCGTGAGGATTTGAATTCTCATCCTCAAGTCCGGAACCTTCCTTACTTTCCCCTCTCACATTATGTGACTGCAACTGTCTTCCCCCCTCCTGAATGTAGTTGTTTCTCGCGTTCCATGGTGACCGCATCTGAGATGACGTTCACAAGATAGGATATGTCCTATCAAGCCAACATTCAGATGTGCTATCATAATCAGGTAATTACTCAAATAAAGAGTTTACTCCTGAGACATCGGTATGTACCAATAGGTAGATAGCACTAGTTGTCATCTTCGTGATTCGATACGTCCCGCCCACTACACAGGGGTCATTACTGATCATTCCATGTTCTGCATGTTGGATTTCGTCCGGTCTGAATTCAGGCTACTCTCTCTTGATATAATAGTGGTGTCAATGTCTCCTAAACGAGTAATCTGGTGTTGATATCCCAGTACCGGTCAGAAAGCTCAGGATTTACTGAACATTCATAATCGCGACCGGTAAATCAAAGCACACCCGCTTTCGAACGTACTTCACACGTAATGAGACAAGGGTTCGAGCCGATCAACACCGCACTCGTCACTGGTGGTGCAGGGTTCATTGGGAGCCACATCGTAGACCAACTCACTGCCACCTGTGACGTCACAGTCTACGATAACCTCACCTCGGGAGCTAAAGACAACGTCGCTACTGGGGCTGACGTCATTGAAGCCGGCCTCAACAATACAGAACGGTTGACCACCGCTGTTCAAAATACCGACGTCGTCTTCCACCATGCTGCTCAAGTAAGCGTCACACAGTCAGTCGAGGCACCAACGTCATCCCACGCTGTCAATCTGGACCCAAGCCTCGAAATTCTCGAAGCTGCTCGTAACTCTGACACTCGTGTCGTCTTCGCTTCGAGTGCGGCAATCTACGGTCATCCCGAGTACACACCAATTGACGAAGGACATCCAAAACAGCCAACATCGCCCTACGGTCTTGAGAAACTCACGGCAGACCACTACTGCCGTCTCTATCACGACCTCTACGGCGTCGAAACCACCGCACTCCGCTACTTCAACGTGTATGGTCCTCGTCAGCAAGGAGGCGACTACAGTGGTGTCATCAGTATCTTCCGTGACCAGGCTCGCGTTGGTGACGACATCACGGTTGAAGGAGATGGTGAACAGACTCGTGACTTCATCCACGTTGATGATATCGTTCAGGCAAACATGCTCGCAGCAACGAGCGACGCCGCTGTTGGAGAGAGCTTCAACATAGGCACCGGTGATACCATTACGATTCGCGAACTCGCAGAAACGATTCAGGATGTCACAGGAACTGACTCAGACATCGTCCACGTCGACCCGCGTGAAGGCGACATCAAACGGAGTCGCGCAGACATCACCAAGGCCCGAGAAGCACTTGGGTTCGAACCGAAATACAGTATCAAAGACGGGCTCACTGAGTACCTCAGTGAGTAAAACGCGACTGAAGTCTCGCGGTAGGTGACACTCAGACTCGCGACTGCACAATCTCACTCAACCGAGGAGTCCAAGTGAGTCAATCTCATCGCTCACGACTTCAATCGCCTCTCGTGCATAGTCGACTTTCTTTGCACCCGTGATGACGATCTTCCCAGACCCGAATAGCAGGACCACAACGTTTGGCTCGTCAAGCCGATAGACGAGTCCAGGGAACTGCTCGGGTTCATACTCAACACTTTCCAGACCCAGACCGATAGCGAGCGCGTTCAGGTTGAGACCAGTCCCGAGGTCAGCACTCGAGACGATGTTCTGAATGGTTGCCTCCTCTCGGTTGTCAGTTGGGATTCCAAGGCTCCCGAGTTCTTCGAACACCTTGTTTAATGCTTGATTGACCTCATTGACACTACTCGCACCCGTACACACAATCTTTCCAGACCGGAAAATCAGATTCGCTGCTCTCGGCTCTTGAGTGCGGTACACGAGCCCTGGGAAATTATCGGGGTTGAATTCCGCTCCAGTAACGTCCATCGAAAGAGAGGCTAAATCTAACTCCTGACCGACTGCACTCGAGGCGACGACATTTTGAATCTCAAGCGAATCAAGGCGTGCTTCATGAGACATTATATTCGCGTTTTAAACACGGCTACTTAAACGGTTGTGTGAACATGGTTTTTTGGTAGTACAATAGCCGTAAGGGGAATCGGCTACTCGGTCTCAGAGGTGTTAGATTTCTCGTTAACGTGGCGAAGAGCCTTTGATCTGTTCGGCTAACCCACTCGAATTGCCCATGAATCCCCCTTCATAAGCACGTTCCCCACGTTTGGAGGTAGAATGATTATCCATTGGGTCCAATATTCTCCCCAATTTACCGGAAAGCGGGCGGAATGTGCTGCATGCCGTCTGTCTCCCCAGTGAGTTCCGAGTTGAGATGTCGATAAACGATGACCGTAACGATGATCCACATGAGAACCAGCAGGTAGGGAAGCAGGCTGCTGGTCTGCCTGGGAGCTTCTGAAGATGCTTCTACATTCGATGGGCCAGTTGGTGCCCCGATATCGGCGGCGATAGGCGTCGTCTCAGTTTCGGTCTGGGTTGCCTGGGGAGTGTCCGTCGTCACACGATCAACACTCACACCACCGTCACTTGCGTCGCCATCGTCGGTGCTGTCCGCATCGCCCGTGGTTGGCTCGGGCGGAGTCTCGTCGGCCGTCGTGGTGGAAGCTGTTGTCGAACTTGATCCACCGCCACCACGACTCGGTTTGTTACTGCTCGGGGCCGATTGCTCGTCGGTACCGGTATCGTCATCATCGGAGGTCGACGTGTTCTCTCCTACCTCATCCTCGGTATCAGTAGTGTCTGTCTGAGTCGACATTGTGTCGTCAACGGGGGTTGTGTCACCGTCCCCGACAGGTGTCGTGGTGTTGTTGGTCGGTGGTGTCGTGGTGTTGTTGGTCGGTGGTGTCGTGGTGTTGTTGGTTGGCACGCTCGTATTCGTCTCGCCGGCTGGAGTCGTGTTTGTATCGTCACTGGGCGTGGTCGTTGTGTTATCACCGGGAACCGTTGTATTGGTGCCGTCAGTCGGTGTCGTGGAATTGTCGTCGACGGGCGTAGTGACGTTGTCATTCGTCTCGTCAGTCACGTTGGAATCGTCACCATTGTCGCCGGGATCAGAGTTGTCGTTGTCTCCGGCGTCGTCACCGGTGTCCGAATTATCAGTGTCTCCAGCGTCATCGCCATTGTCGGCATCGTCACCTGTGTCGGTGTCACCGGCACCATCGCCAGTATCCGAGTCACCGGTATCGGCATCGCCGCTGGCATCGTCGTCACCATTGCCAGCACAGTCATCCGACATGGACAGCGATCCAGAGGCACCTGGCCCGTCTGTCTCGTTGTGGAGGTTGTGCACGTGGTTGGAGACCTGTTCACCGACACTACCCGAGGCATTCTCGTCGTCAGTGAAGAGTTCGCACTCGGGCGGCACCGGAACTGGTTCACACTTGGGTGGATTGCTTGCGT
Source organism: Haloferax profundi (assembly GCF_001469865.1). Lineage (GTDB taxonomy): Archaea > Halobacteriota > Halobacteria > Halobacteriales > Haloferacaceae > Haloferax > Haloferax profundi. The sequence goes on along the minus strand of NZ_LOPV01000690.1, from coordinate 3,170 downwards.
TGACGACGTCGGTGACAAAGTCAGAGACGTGGTCGCCAACTGTCGTCGACTTGTTCGGCGGCACTTCGCAATCACCAACCTCCTGTGAGGTGTCGGTGGAGTTATCGGAAGAAGTCGAATCGGACGCATTAGGCGACGACGGAGTTGGGGTGGGGTCCTGAGGCGCGTCTGCATCATCCACAGGGGTTTCCACGGGAGATCTCTCAGCGGGGTCAACCGCGACGACTGACATCGTCGCCGCTGCTAAGACCGCCACCGCGACGACAATCACCCCAACCGTTCTGAGAGATATCATTGTCTTTCATCTGTGAATTTGTTTTATTCCAGAATTGTAATAGACGTATTAACATGCGTTACGTGGCGACTACTGGGTTGAAAACAGATCTTCTAGTGATACAGAATCAAGCGCATCCCCACAAAGTGACCTTGCCTACACGGTGAATCGCAGTACACATTGTTTTGCAACGTGGGACATTTCATCGTCTCAATTCTTCACTGCCCAAGTCAAAATTTGAATCAGTTGGCGTCACTCAGCCACGGTTTACTACTAATTCGTGGGCTGAGATATCGACAAACGAATCACGAAATGGGGTGTCCTCAAGACGGGTTTGCGTAGATGCTACACTAGATATTCAGAGTATTAATAGTGTATTCAAAAATCGAATACATTCGTGATCTAGATAGTAAAATATGTTAACATCCAATACTATTTTTGTTGTATTTTCTCGCATTCCAGTAATTCACAGCGGATAGCGCGTTATATTATTATTACACTACTGCTTCAGTCTGTAACTAATCCGCGAGAATACGTATTGCACAGCGATGGCCACTCGTACCGACTCACGATTTTCAACCTTCACGGAGTCGAGACCTCGAACAGGATCTTGGCGATTCTGGCTGGAGACTGCCGCCCAGAGCAAGCAATGCCTTGTGTTCGCTACTATCGTCGCATTGTCTTTGGGCACACTCCCACTGTACATTCCCATCTGGTGGTGGGATATTGCGATGCACACGGGAGTCAGTGCAGTCATTGTCGTGTGGTTATTCAGATTCCACACCACGCCATGGGTCGCACTTGTCTTCCTCCTCGGGATCAGCGTTGGCTGGGAAATACTCGAAGAGATAACACCCCACTTCATGTTAATGGCCGGTGGCTTGACCGACACCATCGGCGACGTCATCTCGAACGTAACCGGATGGGCGTTCGTTGTCTTGGTTCGTTGGTGGATCAACCGCACGTGAGCGAGGACCGCGTTACAACATCGTTATCCAAAAACCTTGGACTAACCTCGGGAGCTGAGCGACTTCAGCAGGCAGAAACAGCAATTTTGGCTTCGTGACCTCGATTGTTCATCACCGCAGGTCGTCGTATGGGACCGTGTACAACCGCACGTCGTCACCTGCTGAGAGGTTATCTCTGTCACCGCCGTTTTCAAAAATGTCGGCTACACTTTCTACTTGCGTTTTTGGGTACACGTGCTTTGTACTGCCATAGCCACTGTACACCTCAACTGACACAGCAAACCGTGCTGTCTCATCCGCATTTCTTGGCCAGATATCCACCGGTACGACCTCGCCTTTGCTGTATTCATCTTCAACCATTGTTACTCTCACATCGATCCAGCGATTTCACCGCGAATCCCACCCTCGCGGAAACCGTCTTCGCTGGCTACCTACGTAATGATTCAGCGAATTAATAATATTTTCCCAATATTTGAAGGAAGGTAGCAATCTACTTGCTTCCAGCCGAACCCATCTCAACCTCTGCTGAGGATTTATTAGTCGACACCCCCAGCATGCTCTTGTGTATCCACTCGGCCATCTTGCGCTTGGATATCTTTGCTATGCCGGTGTTGCGTATTTGACTGACCGACAACTGCCGAATGGGTTACTTCTCGTGGTTCTCGCTTTCGGGACCCAAGTCCCCGACATCATTGACAAACCACTTGTCTACGCTGGTGTCCTGCCGAGTGGCCGCTCGTTCGCACATTCGCTTCTCATCGTGTTGCCTGTGCTTGCTGGACTCTCCTACATGGCGATTCAGTGGGATCTGAGAACAGAGGCCCGCGCATTTTCGGTTGCTGTCCTCTCACACCTCATTGGTGATTCGTATCTCCTCGCTCTTCGAGGGCAATGGACTGAGCTACGATTCCTTCTGTGGCCAGTCATTCCAGCGATTGACTACCCGTCGGATGATATTGCACCCTGGGTTCGGCTATTCAATGCTGGATTTGATTCACCGCAGATGCAGTTTCAGTATCTGCTCGTAGTGATCGCAATCGTCATCTGGGCACGAAGTGTGTATGTCAAGCGAACGCGACGAACCCCGGATAGATAGTCGCTCACAGTCGTATCGCGAAAAATGAGTACGGTGGAGGTCAGCGAAGCTTCCTATGCTGTAATGCTGACAAACAGCCGCTGGATGTCGACAATGTTGACGACACCGTCGTCGGTGAAGTCGAATAACTCAGGCCGCGTGGTAACCGACTCGTCATCGCGGTTGACGAACAGTGCCTGAACGTCTACGATGGTGAATTCACCGTCCCCGTTGATATCTTCGAATTTACCATTCCCATCAAGGTCCCGTGGTGGGTTGGAGAGGTCTCCAACTGGTCGCGGTCCACTCACATTGACAGAGGTATTCGAGACCGACTTGACAGTGTACTGGACACCGGATACCGTCCCGACAGCAGTCGGTGATACGTTGACTCCGACGATCTCTTCAGAAGGAGATTGCACAGTAACCGATGCGAGGACGACTGATTCGTTCGCCTGTTCTTCGAGACCATACGCGACGATACGACTGGACTGATTCGAGGCGCTAATCGTGGTGTTATTGCCAGCGGTTGCACTGGGAATCTCTACCGATTGGATTGTTGCATTCTCTCCCACAAGTGAGACGTTCACATCGAATGTTCCAATGTCTGAAGAGACGTTACTGGCGACAATATCGAGTGTCGCCTCTTGGCCCACACCAACGCGGTCGGGGCCATCCATCGCAAGCTCAAGCGTCTGATCAGCTGTGGTCGACTCTGTACCGTCCACTGAGAGGGTAGTTGCACCGACGGTTTCTCCAGACTCCGTGTGGAGCGTAAGCGTTGCATTCGTCACCCCTGTTTGCTGAGGCGTCACATACACTGCAAGTACACGGCTTTCTCCGGGGTCGAGAG
>NZ_LOPV01000689.1 GCF_001469865.1 Haloferax profundi | reverse complement strand
TGTCTCAGCGGTTCCCATCAGCGCAAACGTTCCATACTCGTTCGGGCCTTCGACAATCATCCAGTTTTCGTCCATGTTGTGAATCGGAGACATGGACGCATTGACTGTCGACCAGTTGCCGTCGTATCGATACATCGTGAGCGACGATTCGTTCACAGCACCAAGGTCTGCATCCGTGTAGTACTGCGTAATGTCGACTGTCGATTCGTTACCCGTTGGTGAGACATGGACGTATTTCGAGATATTGGTCACGTCTGTGGGATCCACAGGAGGCGAAGAGACCGTCTGGACATCAACGTCTGTCCCAACGATGTCGACGCGAGATGATGACGTCGAATTGCCGATTGAGAGGTTGTATGCCTGGGTCGTCGTTGACGAACCATTCGTGTAGAGCGCTGATATCGCGGTATCCGAAACCGAGGAGTTCCGAATCACTGTCTCGTTCGACGCTGTGACTGCGAAGCCAACACTTGGACTGCCACCAACGGTAGATTCGACAATCTCGTTACGATCGCTGCCCAGTGCAATCTGCATACCGAGCAGTGACGCATTCGTCGAGGTAACCGAGTCTAACGTCGACTCATCGGTGTTGTTGAGACGAACACCAGTCCTCCACGTATCAACCGTCACGTTACGTACGGTTACGTTGGAGATGGCCGTGCCGTTTCCAACAGCAATCCCGACTCCAGAGCCGTTGCCGGTGATTGTGTGGCCGTTCCCATTCAGAACTACGTCATCCGACTCGATATCGAGACAACTTGCCGAACTATTCGTGAGATTCGCCGTGATATCGTACACCCCTGGCTGGCTAATCGTCGTACACGTCGAAACCGAAGTTGATTGGGACGCTGCTGCAACAGGTGTTGAAACAGAAACAACACCCACAACTCCTGAAGTAAGGACACAAAATGTTAGAATCACCGCGACAAGTCGCTGTGTGATTCGTTTCGTCCCCTTATCGCTCATAACAATTCCCGTAAACCGAATTCGGCTGATTGCCGAGGGTTGTGATAAACTGTTCAGTATACATGAATGTAATTAGACAATGACAATACTGTTGGCATAAATCCGTGGGATAAGTGTGGGGTAGTCGTCTCCAGATTCCAAATTATCTCGACGGGTCGTCATCGTCGTAGAATTCTGTGTTCAAAATC
>NZ_LOPV01000688.1 GCF_001469865.1 Haloferax profundi | reverse complement strand
GAACCACTATATAACATTAGTATGTTTGTTATATTTTGCGTTTTCTGATGCCCATCCAAGACGACATTCATCCTCAGATTCGAGCTTTAGAGACGTAGAGAACCCTGGCTTCGTGAATCCTGTTTGAATTGTCTGATTACACAAATGTGTGTAACCGTAACAGTTAGAAAGCTAGAACATCGTCTTGTTGCTGTGTACATCACGGGTGTCACGAACACCATCAGGGACTGGCAGGAATAGCTGGGTATTCCAGATACCACAGCTTTTGACAGCAATGCTGTTCACCTGAGTCTCTAACACCATCAGCAGTCTACACCGCAGTTGCCATCCGTGACACGACAACCGACGCGAATACACGACCCGAACTCATCGCAATGATCACTACCGACACTCTTCCACGGAACATGCACCGGTTCACACGTCCAATTAGCCAGCCTGTACCCGGAGGTGAATACTAATGAGACGGCGTGGAGTTCGAGCTCTCGGCGTCAT
>NZ_LOPV01000687.1 GCF_001469865.1 Haloferax profundi | reverse complement strand
GTTGCGTTCCTCGCGATTGCACCAATCGCAACGAGCGCTGCGTCAGCAGGGACGACTGACGTCGTACTTGACCCAGGCGGCCAATCGATCGAAAATGGCTCGTCGGCCACGTTCGATATTGTCGTGACAAATGCCTCCGGGGGTGTCGGTGCTGCGAACATGACTGTTTCGCTCGGTGCTGACGCAGCAGACATCACCAACGTGTCCTTCGCACATCCTGCAGA
>NZ_LOPV01000686.1 GCF_001469865.1 Haloferax profundi | reverse complement strand
ACACGAATGACACTGGTTCAGTTGTCGTTGGGTCGGTCACTGTCGTTGGCAACGCGTCGAGCACAGCAGATACGACGCTTTCGGTCACGACGAATGCCCTCGGGAACGAAGGTGGAGATGACTACACGATTGCAGATGAACAGTCAGCCACGCTCGAAGTGAACGTTGCCGATACCGGTAGCGGTGGCGGCGGTGGCGATTCGGATGACGGCGGTTCGACTGATGGTGGTGGCGACAGCGGTACCGAATCGAC
>NZ_LOPV01000685.1 GCF_001469865.1 Haloferax profundi | reverse complement strand
GCTCGCATCGAATGAAATCGAGACTGGTGAGTCGGTGGAGGTCACAGCGACGATTCTGAATGACGGTGACGTCACCACTAACAGGACGGTCAACCTCACCAAAGATGGCTCCGTAATTGATACGAAAGAAGTGACCAACCTTGATCCTGGAAACGAGACGACGGTTGCTTTCCTGCCAACGTTCAACCAAGCGGGCACGTACAACCTCTCTGTTGGATCTCAGGCTGTCTCGCTGACTGTCGTTGAACCGACGACGACATCTGAGCCTGTGACCACGACGGCGACGCCCGAAGAGACCGAAACTCAAGCACCTGGTTTCGGCATCCCTGTCGCGCTTGTCGCCTTGCTTGCACTCGTGGGTCTCGCTCGGCGTCGGACTGAGTAACGAAACCTAAGTATCACGCCACTCGTTTTCCCCCGAATTTCTCTCTAGAATCAATACCACCTACACTTAATGTGAACGCTGGTGAGGTTCGCCTCAGAGAACGCTAATGGGGTACCGTCGTACACTTTCGTTTGGGTGGGAGAGACGAGATACGCTTGCCGTACTCGTCATCGCACTCACCGTCTCATTTCTTGTCGGTACCGCACTCCTCGGAGTTGCACTTGGAACCCAGACCACATCGATTTCTGAAGAATTTGGGACAGGGTACGGTATCGAACACACCAATACTGGCGTCGGTGAAAGACAGTCTCCTGATGGTTCGATCCATCTTGCACTCGTCCACGGGAGTCTTAACGGCGAGTCTGTGACGATCATCGGGATTCCTCAACTAGCTCCTGATCTCAC
>NZ_LOPV01000684.1 GCF_001469865.1 Haloferax profundi | reverse complement strand
ACAGCTCGAACAAGACTGACACTCACTGACCGTTCGACACACCCTGTAATCGAAGATACGTGGTACATTGGAAACCTCGAGACAGTCTCGCAACTCAACCCAACAGAGGCCATCACTATTGTCCCGTCTACACAGGCAACAGACACGCCACTGCTGTCTGCACTTCGGTTTTTTGTATTAGGAACCCAAGAGCTCACTCGGATTCTCCAACTCGCCACCCTTGCGAGTGGTGTCCTCGTTGGGGTGACCATTTACAGCGTTGTTCGGATTACGATTCGAGAACGGCGACCTGATATTGCGGTACTCCGGTCGACGGGTGCAACACCCATTCAGATTATCAGTCTCTACACACTCCGTGCAGTCGTCATCTCTGGTGTTGGACTCGCTCTTGGATACAGCGTTGGCGTCATTCTTGTTCGAGCTGTGTTGAACGCTGCAATCTATGCTGGGTTGCCAACCTCTCTTTCGCTCGGCATCACCCCACCACTTGTCGAACTCCTCGGAATTGCAACGGGCGTCCTCTTGGGTGCTGGCGTCCTTGCCGGTGTGACAGCTTCCTATCCCGAAGCAACCACATCACCCGAGCACCTGACTTCGACCCCACTCT
>NZ_LOPV01000683.1 GCF_001469865.1 Haloferax profundi | reverse complement strand
CACAGGTGTTCGACGTCTCTTTCAGACACGACTCCTCGGGTGGGAGGCTGTCGTTCCTGCAGCGGCTACCTTGAGTGTGTTCATGGGTGTTGTGCTCCTCCTCTCGGCGATTGTTGGTGCGGTTGGCCCTCTTTCTGGTGTCGGTCAACAGACGATTACTGAACCTGATGCAATCCACCCGATTGCGAGTAACGTTCCTGAATCGTACACTTCGACGCTCCGGAGCCAAGGTGTCGACGTCAGCCCAGAAATTCTCCTGTTCGAGGTGTACAAGAATACGCCGTTTGTCACCAGAGGGGTCAACTACTCTGCGTACTCGTCACTTGCCCAGACGCAGCTTGTTGCTGGCAGAGCCCCACAATCTCCTGATGAAGCACTTGTTGGGTCTGACCTCATACAGGCAACTGAACTCGGTGTTGGTGAGACAATCGTCATTGGTGGGAGTACTACTCCCGGTCTCACTCGCGTTGAGATCGTAGGGGAATTCGAGGGGACTGGTATCCAAGATGACCAACTGCTTGTCTCACTCGATACTGCACGGCACCTCACGACCACAGGGCAGCAATCTGTGCAGTTCATCCGAACACGGGGTCTCCAAAGCTCTGGGTCAAATACATCCACAATCGTTGCCACGAGCGCATCAGTAACACAGCGTAACGGCGCTACCGGTGTCGTGGTTAGCGCCACAAACCTTGGGCTGAGTGAAGCAACTCGCAACTTCGCAGTACACCTCGGGGACAACACAGAACACACAGCACTCACGATTAATAGCCGGCGCTCAGAGTCAGTCTTCGTCTCTTTCGACGAAGTCGATGCAGGAACGCAGACACTCACAGTGGGTGGCATCTCGAAGACAGTCACGCTTGATGAGCGTGGGCGTGTCATTCAGCCACTGAACGTGGCTGCACCCACACAGATCCCTGTTGGTGCAAGCCCTCTCGTAATCGTTACTCGCGGTGGAGAGCCAGTTGCAAATGCAACAATCACGGTCAGCGACCGAACCGTCACGACAAACCAGAAGGGACGGGCTCGGTTACAATTCAACACGACTGGCTCGTCCGAGATCACAGCCACTGCCGGTGGCCAATCTGCGACAACGACTGTTTCAGTCACCGAAGACGCACGACGCGTGCCAACACAAACGCTCAGCGTCTCACCAACGGCCCCAACCCTGTTTACAAAGCCGAC
>NZ_LOPV01000682.1 GCF_001469865.1 Haloferax profundi | reverse complement strand
AACCCGTGGCAGACTCGCCTCAACACAACGGTGGTAATGCGTGGGCCGGGTGTTGTACACGAAAAGACGGTGTCACTCCCACCGGGTACAACACAGATGGTTGCGATTACTCTCCCACAACGGCCTGCAGGTGAGTATACGGTCACCTCACAGGTCGATCGCGCTGCAGCACTGGAACAAACATATCGTGTGCAGGGAGATGACCGTCTTGGTGTCGCCCTTGCTGAAAGTGGTCGCTATTCGAGTGGTGGCGGCGTCACGCAGGCCATCCAACTCGTCTTCGGGAATATCGAGGTGCTTCTGGCAGCGATCATCGCACTGATGAGTGTGATGACTGTCGGGAGTACTACCGCAGCGTTCACACGGTCAATTCACTCTGTGCGCAATTCTATTGGCATATACCGTGCCACTGGGGCACGCCCATCTGACATCCTGAGAGTTGTTTGTGTCGACACGCTCAAAATCGGCGGAGTCGCTTCAATGGCTGCTCTCGTGATTTCGACAGCCACTGTTTTGGGACTCCTCAAACTTGGTGAACTCCGGGTGTTTGGAATTGCTCTCACACCGGATTTCTCGGTCCCACTTGTGGGTGGTCTACTTTTCTCTGGTGTCATCCTTGCCGTCACCAGTTCGTGTTTGGCGACAGGCTACCTCCTGTTCCGTGACCCGTCGGCGCTCATAGTGGATAGACATATACCGGTTCCCACAGGAGAAAAACACAACGCCAATGAGTGATAGACGTCGCCGCAGTCTGTTGGTCCTCTTCGCAGGCGTCGCTCTCGCGCTTGTCCTTCGCGCGCTTCCGCTGTATTGGAGTGGCTACCCTTCGACACTCGATGGATTCGACTATGCCTGGTTGGCCCAGATGGTTGCTGACACCGGTGGGATTCCACTTACAACCCGGGCAGATACGCTTGGCTTTGCATCACTTCTCTCGGTCGTTTCGATAGTGACTGATTCACTCCCGGTTCGAGCAATCCAGCCACTTGCGACGACAATTGGTGTGATTATCTGCCTCGTTGCTGCTGTGATTGCCCGTCGAGTGCTTCTTGAGTATGGAACCACCGATGCATTCGCTACGAAAGTCAGCGCAGTGACTGCGATACTCCTTGGAATCCAAGGGCTGTTTCTGCGACGGA